>JAGVLR010000002.1 GCA_020054175.1 Candidatus Dadabacteria bacterium | reverse complement strand
CGGCAACACGGCCCTGCGTGATGCATCCCGCGCGGCTTTTTAACCGCCGCACGGGAGAACACGCAAGGTATTATCCGGTTTGTATCTAAATCACTAAAGCACGGACGGTCTCGCCGCGCGGAGTCTCTTCACAGCCGAAACGAGCGCGTCGATTTCGTCGAAAGTGTTGTAAAACGCGAGCGACGGGCGCACGGTGCTTTCGAGCCCGAACCTTCTCAGTATCGGCTGTGCGCAGTGGTGCCCGGCTCTCACAGCTATGCCTTCCCGGCTCAGCGCCTCGCCGACTTCCTCCGTCGTATACTGGTCCAGGACGAACGACAAAACGCTTGTCTTGTCCGGTGCGGTCCCGATGAGCCTGAGCCCCGGTATAGCGCGGAGAGCTTCGGTCGCATATTGTAAAAGCTCGTGCTCGTATTCGTAGATGTTATGGAGTCCTATGCGGGTCACATAATCTATCGCCGCGCCGAGCCCGGCGGCGTCGGCTATGTTGCCGGTGCCGGCTTCGAACCTCGCGGGCGGCGGCTGATAGATCGTCCGCTCGAACGTAACATCCGATATCATGTTCCCGCCGCCTTCCCAGGGCGGCATGTCGCTCAGAATATCATACTTTCCGTAAACGACCCCTATGCCCGTCGGGCCGAATACCTTGTGTCCGGAGAAGACATAAAAGTCGCAGCCGTACGACTGCACGTCGACGGGAATGTGCGAGACAGCCTGCGCGCCGTCTACGACGACCTTCGCGTTGTAGCGGTGCGCGAGCTCGACAATCTCCTTCACGGGAGTAACAGTGCCGAGTGCGTTCGAGACATGCGGGAACGATACAATCTTCGTCTTGTGGTTAAGGAGCTTCGTGTACTCGTTAAGGAGTATCTGGCCGCTGTCGTCGACAGGCACGACGCGGAGCTTCGCCCCTTTCTCCGAGCAGAGCATCTGCCAGGGAACTATGTTCGCGTGATGTTCGAGCCAGGTGATGATTATCTCGTCGTCCTTCTGGAGCTTCTGTCCGTAGGACTTGGCGATGAGGTTTATTCCCTCGGTCGCGCCCCTGACGAATATTATCTCGTTCGTCGAGGAGGCGTTTAAAAATCTTCTAACCTTCTCCCTCGCGGCCTCGTACGCGTCGGTCGAGCGCGCGGCGAGGGTGTGCGCGCCGCGGTGAATGTTCGAGTTCTCGTTCTCGTAGTAAAAGCTCACCCTGTCTATGACGGACCTCGGCTTCTGCGTCGTCGCCGCGTTGTCGAGCCATATGAGCTTACGCCCGTTGACGTAGGTCGAGAGTATCGGAAAGTCCTTACGTATTGCGTTCACGTCGAACCCCGAAAGGCTCGGCTCGGACGCCGCCACTAGGGACGGTATGTCGCCGAACCCTCTCGCGCCGAGGTTTTTCCCCGGTACTTCGACAAAATTGATTCCTTCCTTATACGCCTCTATGCCGCCGGGGAAATCGCTGTAAGACGGCGCGTCGGGAACGTAACTGTTCGGGATGTATCCTGAGGCCGGTTCCTGAACGGCGCGTCCGCCCCGAGTGGCCTGCCCGGGCCTTCCGTAAGAAGCGGGCTCGGTTCCGGGCCCTGTATTCGGGGCCCTGCCTTCGGAATATGCCTGCGGACTGCTTCCGTCCGAATAAAGCGATTCCGGGATCAGCCTGAGCGACTCTTCCGAAAGGGTTCCAGTGCCGGGTTCGTATCCTGCGCCCGGAGTTTTCTCTGTGCCCGAACCCTGGAACTCGGGGAAATACTCGCCCGCCAGCTTCGCTATCACGGCCGGGTCGAGGAGATTTTCCGGAAATGCGCCTGACCTGTTATATACGTCGATGTCCTTTTCGTTGTCTTTTTTCGCCATCGTGTCCGCCCGCCGTTACGCGTAGTTGTATTCGTAGTCGTAATAGTTGCCTACCTCGACGTCTTCCAGCACGCCTATCGCGTCGTCGGTCAGTATGGATGCGGAACAGTAAAGCGAAATGAGATACGAAGCGACGGCGTTCTTGTCTATCCCCATGAAGCGCACGGAAAGCCCCGGGGTCTGCTCGCCCGGAAGGCCCTGCTGATAGAGGCCTATCACGCCCTGCTTCTTCTCTCCGACCCTGACGAGAAGTATGTTCGTCTTTCCCGCCTGGCTTTTCGGCTGACGGAGCCCGTCGACGAAGAGCGTCTCGGTCGGGATAATCGGAAGGCCGCGCCACGTCAGGAACTGCGCCCCGAAAAGGGAGATCGTGGGCGGCGGCACTCCGCGCCTCGTCGCCTCGCGTCCGAACGCCGCGACCGCGCGCGGGTGAGCGAGGAAGAACGACGGCTCCTTCCACACCTTCGAAATCAGCTCGTCGAGATCGTCCGGCGTCGGCGAGCCGTTACGCGTCTGTACGCGCTGGGAATCCGGGACGTTCCTCAGGAGCCCGTAGTCGGCATTGTTTATGAGCTCGCTCTCTTGCCGCTCCTTGACGCTCTCTATAGCGAGGCGGAGCTGCTCCTTTATCTGGTCGAAGGGGCTGCTGTAAATATCCGAAACCCGCGTATGAACGTTAATT
>JAGVLR010000272.1 GCA_020054175.1 Candidatus Dadabacteria bacterium | reverse complement strand
CCTCTCCCCTTGGGGAACGAATGCGAACAAGTAAGCATTCGGACGCCTCTGACTGACGGCACCAAAGCTCATCCAGTACAGCTCGGAAGCAACATAACCCAAAATAGGGATAAAGGGTGAGGGTGATAAAACGTTTAGCGAAGAAGCGAAAATTTTTAGCACAATTTCGCCCCGGCACGCCACGTGCGCAGGAAATCGATGTAGCAGCGACGGTGCAATTGCCAACCGACGCGCAAAAAGCGATTCAATGCAGAACATCAGCTACGATCGTAAAGCACACATTGTGTGCTTTTGGTCAAGCAAAAGTAGAGAGCCTTTGCCTTTATCCGTTAAAGCTTTAAAGTCTTTAGATCCTGAATGTTTTGGTTTATTGTACGCTGGCGCTGTACTGGATGAACTTCGGTGCAGTTGCCAAGGGCTCTCGATTCCTCGCTCGCTCGAAATCGTTAGGAACAAATTTGAAAGGCTAACACCCCGTCCTCACTCAATTAAACACACCCACCACAGCCCGCATTGACTCCCGAACCCCATGAGCCGTAAAATACACTAGAGTGCGGATGGAAGACTCGAAAACGGGAGCATAACGTGCCGGAATCCTGCCGGTCCAGGTCTGCTAATATCACTGCACCGGGATTCGAGCCATGAATAAGCTGAGAATCTTCATATACGCGAATCTGGCTGCGGCCCTCGCCCTTCTTGCAGCCCTCCTCGTATGGAAGCTGGTACTAGCGGGCGAGAAGCCCGGAACTCTCGTCCTGGGCATATCCTCGTTTCTGATACTGTATTCGATATTCTGCGCGGCTTCCCTGGCCGCGATTAAAACCGGCCGGGGCGGAACGGTTCTCAAGCTCTGGCTCTTTCTCGTTATGATGGCCGTGTTCTACGTGATCGTCGATTTCGCCGGCGGTTATTTCATTTTCGAGCGCGGCGACATGGGGAGCAAGAACGTCGGCGACGAATACGTCCATCACAAATACGCCCCGTTCTCCGAGATCAGGAAATACAACCCGTACGATTTCGACGTTCGCTCGACTGTGAACAACCTCGGCTGGAGGGGTAAGGACGTCTCCGCCGATAAGGCGGCTTCGGAATTTCGAATAGTGCTGCTGGGCGACTCTTTCACAATGGGCTACGGCGTCAAAGACGAAGAAATGTTCTCTCAAGTGCTGGAGAGCTGCCTGGGTGGTTCGGCGGACAAACGAATCCGCGTAATAAGCGCCGCGGTTTCCAGCTATTCGCCCATACTGGAATACATGACGCTCAAGCGCAACATAGACGCCCTCAAGCCCGACCTCGTAATAATGGCGTTCGACATGTCCGACCTGCTGAACGAATTCGCGTACCGTAAAATGGCCGAATTTGGCGACGGCGGCGAGCCCCTGAAAGTGAGCGGCGTGGAGCAATACGAGGAATCCCGAACGAGCACTCAATTGAAAATCAGGAACTGGGTATACAGCCATCTTTTCATAACGACAGCGCTCACGGAGCTCGTCGTAAACCGCCTGGGCGATGGGAACATCGACGACATGAATCTCGAAGAGGTCGTTACCAGAGAGCGGAGGAGCATGCTTGAGCACACCCTCGACATTCCCGATTACGAGGATTTCGACGGCAGCATCGGCGGCGTGGAGGATAGCGTGCTGAGAACGAGAGATTTATGCGAGCGGCACGGCTGCAAATTCATACTGACGGCCTACCCCTACGGCCACCAGGTCAATTCAACGGAGTGGGTGCCCGGAAGATATACCTATCTCGGGAAATCGGAGTTCGAAATCTCCGACAGAACCGTCCTTGCGCTGGAGGATTTCTGCGCCCGGAACGGCATACCGTTCATTAACACGTTCCCCGACTTCAGGAGCTACCGGGGCGAAGAGCTTCTGTATTTCAAGCACGACCCGCACTGGACGCCGACGGGTCACAGGCTCATGGCCGGCTCACTCGCGAAATTCCTCGTACCTTACCTCGAAACGGAATTCGGCGTTCATGCAGAGAACTGCGGCATTTCAGCGGAGCGCAGTCAATGAAAACTCTTGCAGCGATTTTATATGCCGACGTCGCCGTGTCCCTGATTCTGGCCGCCGCCGTGTTGGTGCGCTCGCTGGTAATCCTCGGCAAGCCCCTCGGCGCCGTTACTATACCGATAGTAGTCATACTCGTCCTGAACGCAGTGCTTGGCGCCGTAACATTACTGGCTTTGAAAAAAGACCGGGGCAGGATGGCGGCCCGTTTATGGCTTTTTTGCTTCATTCTGGTTGTGATGTACCTCGTGCTCGACCTTGCGGGCGGATATTTCCTGATTGCGAAGAACGAAGTCCACACGCAGAAGCTCCCCGACGATTACGTGCATCACAAGTATGCGCCGAACGTAACGCAGCGGGGATACCACCCCGTGGATTTCGACGTCGGCATCAGGATCAACAACATCGGGTTCAGGGGCGAAGATGTGAACCTGGAAAAAGAGCCCGGCGTCTCGCGCATCGTCATGCTCGGAGACTCTTTTACCTTCGGCGCAGGCGTCAGGGACGACGAAACTTTCTCAGCCGTGCTCGAAGAAATCCTGAACGCATCCGGAACAGGCAAATTCGAAGTCCTTAACCTCGGCGTCGAGAGCTACTCGCCCGTCCTCGAATACATACTCCTCAAACGGAATATCGACCGGCTCGACCCCGGCATCGTCATAATGAACCTCGACATGTCGGACATCATGAACGAATTCGTTTACCGGAAACAGGCGTCGATAGGCACCGGCGGCGAGCCCGAGGCGGTAGACGGCAGGGAAGACTACGCCAGGTCGAGAGAGGGAACGGGCGCCAAAATCGAGAAATGGATATACAGCCACATGTTCATCACGACGGCGCTCCTCGAGATGCTGCGTGCGAAGACAAACCGTAGCGCGACTGTCGAGGACGTGAACGTCCAAACGGGAATCGAAAGAAAGTGGGAGCTCATTCTCGAGCACACACTCGACGGCCGGGAGCCGGAGAATCTCCGCGAGATGTACGGCATGGTAGAGGACAGCATTTTAAGGACGAAACAATTATGCGACAGCCACGGCTGCGAATTTATCCTTGCGATTTATCCGTGGGGTTATCAGGTCAGCGACAGCGAATGGGTTTCCGGCAGGGAAGGATGGCTTCCCGAGGGCACCATGGTAGCCGACACGTCCGACAGAACCGTCGAGGAGCTCGAAAGCTTCGCCCGGAAAAACGGGATAAGCTTTATAAACGCATTCCCCGATTTCAGGTCGTATTCCGGCGATGGCCCGCTCTACTTCCAGTACGACATCCACTGGACGCCTGAAGGCCACAAGGTCATGGCGGAGACTATCGCCGAACACCTGCTCGACGATAAATCGCCGCCGGACGAGGAATAATGCTAAACTCGCCCGCGCAGAAGAAACGACACAGCCTCGCTTGGCTGTCATTTCGACCGTAGGGAGAAATCTATCTATTGGAATTTACTGCGCGAGAAAACCGGTACGGAACTTATTCCAGCCGATTCTTGTACGTCTCCTTCACAGTCAATAATGCAATCAGAGAAACGGCGCACCCTGCCGCCATGTATATCCCAGGCGACGTCACATCCCCCGTCCTGCTTATGAGGTACGAGGCGACGAGCGGCGCGGAGCCGCCGAACACCGAAAACCCTATCACGTTCCCCATGGAGATCCCGCTCATCCTGACCCGCGTCGGGAAGCTCTCGACCATATAAGCCGCGAAAGCCCCGGCGAAGAGAACGTTCATCAGCCCGCCGAAGAGCTGAACGGCTATCTTCAGATTGAGGTCGTCCCCCGCGAACACCTTGAACAAAAGCAGCCCCGCGACAAGCTCCCCCGCGCAGCCTGCGATCATCGCCGGCTTTCTGCCGATGCGGTCGGAGAAGTATCCGCTGAAAGGCACGAGAACGGTACATATAGCGAGGTTCGCCGTGTTGATTGCGAGTATCTGCGAAAGCGTCATCCCACCGTATTTCGTGGCGAACGTTATTACGTAAACGAATATGAGATAAAAGCCGACGGAAAACATTATTGTCGCGGCGAGTATCGTCAGCACTGGCTTCCAGTGTTCCTTGACGGATTCCACGAGCGGCGATTTCGATATGCCGCCCGTTTTCTTGAGTTCGAGGAACATCCCAGATTCCTTTACGACACGCCTTAGAAAATATGCCGCTACGCCCGACACCGCGCCGAGGAGAAACGGCACGCGCCATCCCCACTCGGCCAGCTCTTCCGGCGTCAGCATGCTCGACACCAGCCCGCAGACGAACGAAGCGAGCAGTATCCCGGCCGTTGTGCTGAAGAGCGACATGCTGCCGTAAAGCCCGCGAAGGTGCGGAGGCGCGAGCTCCGCAAGGAGCGACAGCGTGGCCGACCTTTCGCCGCCGACCGAGAGCGCCTGGAGTATCCTGAGTAATACGAGGAGCACTGTCGCCGCGACGCCTATCGCTTCGTACGTCGGCAAAAGGCCGATAAGGACCGTCGGGAAAGTCATCAGTATAACAGTCACGATGAACGCGTTCTTCCTGCCGAACCTGTCGCCGAGGCTCGATATCACGATAGACCCGAGCGGGCGGAACAGGAACGACAGCGCGAAGACCATGAACGTCGAAAGGAGCGCGGTCGTCTCGTCGGTGAACGGGAAGAAGAGGCGCGACAGCACGACGGCGTAGAAGCCGAAGATCGAGAAGTCGTACCATTCGAGTATGATCGCGAGCGAGCTCGCGACTACGGCTTTCTTGTGCGGTAGGCGAGACTTTTCCTGTGCCATGTGCGGATGCAATGTTTTAGGGGGGATTATAGTATTGGACGGATTTTATTGCAACGGCGCATCGCGTTCGCTTAAATCAAAGCAGCATATCTGACTTCAATCTCGGCCAAAACATGAAATTGCGAGCCGCCCGCGCGGCGAAGCAATACACTTCCGGGACGTAAAAATTGGCGTTAAAAAAATCGAGTGGATGAGCGTTAAAAATCTTATCAGGGGCTGGGGTGGGTATAAGATTT
>JAGVLR010000136.1 GCA_020054175.1 Candidatus Dadabacteria bacterium | reverse complement strand
TACCATCACGAAAATGACTCCCCGCTATGCACCCTACCCCCGGAGTTAAAAGACGCCCAAGGGGGATATGAGCCATAATAAGCGAGATAATAAACGTCGTCCTTCCCGTTTTCCTCATTACAGGGGCAGGCTACCTCTTCGGCAAAAAGAAGAAAATCAATCTCTCGGGCATTAACGATTTAGTCATATACCTCGCGACGCCCGCGCTTATAATATCGTCGCTCTCGGAAGACCCGATAGACCTTGCCATTGCCGGGAAGGTCTTTTTGTCCGTGTGCATCGTTATAGGAATATCGCTCGTGCTGGCGCTCCTTGTGATACGGGCGATGCGGCTTCCGGTAAAGGTTTACCTGCCCCCGGTTCTTTTCGGGAACACCGGTAACATGGGCCTTCCTCTCGTCCTTTTCGCATTTGGGGAGGTGGGTTTCGCCGTTGCCATACTGTTCATGGTTTCGACCACTGTCCTACATTACACTGTCGGAATATACATTCTGAGCTACGACGAGAGCCCGTTCGAGGTATTCAGGCTGCCGCTCGTTTACTCGGCTGTCGCGGGAGTTCTGCTTAGCGTCTCGGGATGGGAGATGCCCGTAGCAGTATTCAGGTCTCTCGACCTTTTAGGAGAAGCCAGCATACCGACGATGATATTCGCCCTCGGGTACAAGCTGTCGGAGGTGGCGATAAAGGACGTCGGGAAGTCGTTCCTCTTCGGGGGGATGAGGATATTCCTCGGGCTTCTTTTCGGGGTTCTTTCGGTGTGGCTTCTTAACTTGGGCGGCGTCGAGGCCAGTGTCGTGATACTTCTCTCCGCCATGCCGCCCGCGGTGTTTAACTTCGTCCTAGCCGAGAAGTACAACCAGGACTCCGAGACCGTTGCCTCGATCATACTCGCAGGAACGCTTATATCCATCGTTTCGACCCCGCTTATAATAGCCTTTCTCCTGAATTGAGCTGTGCGGCGGGCGTTTACTCGGCGCCTACACAATCGACCCGCATTATCGGGGCCTCGAAGAGGTGATGCTCTGTGTCGTATATGAAGCCCGTGCCGCCGTCCACGTAAGCGACGCTCTCCTGCTGCGGGAGGGATGTAATCTCCACGACGCTGTAGTCCTTGCCCTCCGTCATTTTCGCCGCCGGTTTCAGGCCTCCGGCAGAGAGGTCTATGCCGAATTCGACTGCGTCTTCGTAAGTGAGGACAAGGAATTTCCTGCCGTCGGGCGCGATGTCGAGCGAAGTTACGACCTGCCCGAGCGGAGAGGCGTTCGGTAGAAGCGAAGGAATGTCGATTTCGCCTGTATATTCGAGCGTAATTATCTCGTCATCCGCGTTCGCCCATTTATCTTTCGGCAGCCTGTAAAGCCGCGCGGGATAGGCCTTTGTGAGCTCCTTTTCCTCTTCCTTCGTGAGTATGAAAATGTCGCCCCCGGGGTGAATGGCAAGTCCCTCGGCGTTACGGGGGCCGTCCGGGTAGGTGATCTTTACTCTTTTGAGCGGAGCGGTAATGCTGCCGAAGTCCGTAACCTCCTCGATTACTATGATCTCGGCGTACTCCCTTCTCTTCCGGTTGTCGCCGATGTCGCCGATGAATATGCAGGACTTGCCCGGCGAGCATTCTCCGAGGCTCATGTCCTCGAAGTCGGACCTCCGGGACTCGTAGCCGTTTATGCGGACGGGCTTCGTGCCTTTAGCCGCCATACCCGACACGTAAAAATACGGCCCCCCTCCCGAATCGTTCACGTGATAAAGCCTTCCGGGGAATTTACGCGAGACGGCGATCCCGCTCGCTTCGTTAACCTGAAGGTGGTCGAGGGTTCCGACCTTTTTCGCGTCGCCCCACTTCCCGCATATTTCGGCGGCGGCCGGAAGGGGGCTGTATAACGACTGGCCGACGAATAGAAAGAGTAAGAGAAGTCTGGCAGCTGGTGACAAAAACTCCGGCCTCATATGTAAATCTCCGTTTTCGTATATATTTCCTTACAATTTAACCTACGGTATTATTCAGGCAAAATAGTTCTCGGGTCTGAACCATGTCAAAGGAAGTAGTCAAGGGAAGCGCAAAACCGTTCAGGGGGGAAGTTACGCCCCCGGGGGACAAGTCCATATCGCACAGGTCGCTCATGCTGGGCGCGCTCGCAAGCGGGA
This sequence comes from Candidatus Dadabacteria bacterium, assembly GCA_020054175.1. GTDB lineage: Bacteria > Desulfobacterota_D > UBA1144 > Nemesobacterales > UBA2774 > JADLGH01. The sequence continues at coordinate 912 of JAGVLR010000136.1, read as the reverse complement.
AGACAGTGGTTTCGGGATTTCTTAACTGCGAGGATACGATATCCACAGCCAACGCCATTCGGAGCATGGGCGCCGGGATTCAGGTAAACGGGACAGACGTCGCCGTGAATGGAAACGGCCTCCGGGGCTTAAAGGAGCCCGGAGACGTCATCGACGCCGGCAATTCCGGAACAACTACGAGACTGCTCACGGGCATACTCGGCGCGCAGGACTTCTTCACCGTCATGACGGGGGACAAGTACCTCCGGGCGAGGCCCATGAAGAGGGTTACAGACCCCCTTCGCCTGATGGGCGCGCGCATCACAGGCAGGGAGGGCGGCAACAAGCTCCCGCTCGCCATAGACGGCGGCGGTCTAAAGGGTATCTCCTACAGGCTCCCCGTCGCGAGCGCGCAGGTGAAGTCGGCGCTTCTGCTTGCCGGCCTCTACGCCTCGGGCGAGACAGAAGTAATAGAGCCCGAGCCGACGAGAGACCATACCGAAAGAATGCTCGGCTACATGGGCGTCGCGCTCCGGAGAAACGGCGAGAGCATTACCATCTCGCCGCAGGAGAGGGACTTCGAGGGGAGAGAGATTTCGGTGCCCGCCGATATTTCGTCGGCCGCGTTTTTCATGGTCGCCGCCCTTATTAATCCCGGCTCGGAAGTGCTTATAAAAAACGTCGGAGTGAACCCGCTCAGGACAGGCGTCATAGATATACTTAAGGACATGGGCGGTGACATCTCCATGCTGGACGAAAGGGACGTATCCGGGGAGCCTGTCGCCGACCTTCTGGTGAGATCGAGCGCTCTCAGGGGCGTAACGATCGGGGGCGGCCTGATACCGAGGGCCATAGACGAGCTCCCGGTAATCGCGGCGGCAGCTGCGTACGCCGAGGGGACGACTGTAATAAAAGACGCGGCGGAGCTCAGGG
>JAGVLR010000145.1 GCA_020054175.1 Candidatus Dadabacteria bacterium | reverse complement strand
GTTACGGTAGATGACTGCGCGCTCGTGAGCAGGGAATTAGGCACGCTGCTGGACGTGCACGACGTCATACCCGTGTCATACACGCTTGAGGTGTCGTCGCCTGGGCTTACCAGGCCTCTCAGGAACCCGGCCGACTACGCCAAGTTTACAGGCAAGAAAGTGAAGATAAAGACGAGCTCTGAAATAGAGGAAAGGAAGGTGTTCATAGGCACGCTGGCCGGTTTTGAAGACGGCCTCGTTACCGTTGACGCCGACGGCACCCGATTTGAAATACCGTACGGGTCGATAGAGAAAGCGAATTTGGAGCTGGATTTCTAAGGGGGCAAAACTAAGATGGCGACCATGACTGAACTTAGCAGAGTAATGGATTCTGTCTGCAAGGATAAGGGGATAGACAAGAACGAGATAGTTAGCGCTGTCGAGGAAGCGGTTCTTTCCGCGGCCCAGAAACTGTTCCGCATGCAGGATAAGGACAAGGAGCTCGAAGTGCATTTCAACGAGGACGACGGCGACGTCGAGCTCTTCGAGTTCAAGACTGTTGTCGAGGACATCGAAGACCCTGACACCCAGATCACGCTCGAAGACGCGCACGGGCTCGATCCCGACGCCGAGCTCGGGGACGAAATCGGCGTAAAGATTAATCCCGACTTTACCAGAATCGCGATTCAGAACGCGAAGCAGAAAATTCTCCAGAGCATAAAGGAAGCCGAGGGGAAGGTCATATACGAAGAATTCAAGAGCCGCAGAGGCGAGCTTATAAGCGGCATCGTGAGACGCGTCGAGAGGAAGAACATAATCGTCGACCTCGGAAGGACGGAAGCGATTCTCCCTCCCGAGCACCAGGTGCCGAGGGAATATTACAAGCCCAAGGAAAGGCTCCGCGCAATACTCTTCGAAATTAAAGAAACGAAGCGCGGGCCGCAGCTCATACTTTCCCGCTCGCACAAGGATTTCGTCAAGAAGCTGTTCGAATCCGAGGTGCCCGAGATCGGGGACCAGATAGTGACGATAAAAGCCATATCGCGAGACCCGGGCGGCCGCACGAAAATAGCCGTGTCCTCGAGCGACAGCGACGTCGATCCTGTCGGCGCGTGCGTCGGCATGAGGGGCTCCCGCGTTCAGAACGTGATACAGGAGCTGAAGGGCGAGAAGATAGACATTGTGCCATGGTCTACAGACCCGGCGCGCTTTGCCTGCAACGCCCTCTCTCCGGCGCGCGTGAGCAAGGTGATAATCGACGACGACAACAAATCGATGGAGATAATCGTCGACGACGATCAGCTTTCCCTCGCCATCGGCAGGCGCGGCCAGAATGTAAGGCTCGCATCGCAGCTTGCCGAATGGAGAATCGACATCAAAACCGAGTCGCAGGTCAAACGCGAGCAGCATGACGTCGTTCATCTCCTGATGACACTTCCGAACGTAAAGGAAGTAACAGCCAACCTCCTCTATGGAGAAGGCTTTCACAAGCTGGAGGACATAGCGTTCTCCGATCCCGAAACACTGGTCAAATCGGCGGGACTCAAGAGCGAAGAAGACGCCGTAAAGCTTCAGACGGCGGCGAGAATCGCGCTCAAGGACAAGCTCGAGCAAATGTCCGTCACGGAAGAAACGGCGGAACCCGCGCCGGCCCCCGCATCGGATCCTGTAGAAGAAGAGATATTCCCGGAGCAGGAATAAGGGAGCGCACGGCAAAAATTTTCTAAAGGCAACTAATGCCCGAAAGGGCCGTTTAAGGCCGGTTTGCGGCTGCATAAGTATTATTGTATCCAGTGGTTTTTTTGCATAGTAAGGTAAATTTTGGTAGTCTACTTCGGATAACCGTATGATCATTAAAAAGCGGAGGTATTTCAGCACCCGGTGCGCTCGATATGACCAATGTCAGAATTTACGAACTGTCGAAAGATTTGAACAAGTCCAATAGAGAGATCCTTAACGTCGCCAAGGGGCTCGGCATCTCCGTGAAGAGCCATGCGAGCTCTATTTCGGATGAAGAGGCCCAGAAGATAAGGGACAGGATTGTTTCGTCCCACGGCGGGGAAGGCTCCTCACAAAAGCCCGTAGACGATACGGAAAAAGTGAGGGTATTCCGCTCCGATAAAGGCGAGGAAGTGGTCGAAAGAAGACAGGGCGAACGGGTCGTTATAAGAAGGAAGAAGAAGCAGGAAGAGCCCGCCGAGGAAGAGCTTGCACAGGCGCCGGTTGGAACTTCGGAAGCGCCTTCGGAAAATGCAGACGCCACGGTAAGTGAGCCTTCAGAACATGAAGAAGCTCCCGGCGGCGAGGGACTTTCGGAAGAAGGCCAGGAAGAATCCGCATCCGAAGAGGCCGAGACTTCGGCGTCGGGCGAGGAAGCGCTATCTACGGAAGCGAACGGCGCCGGGGTTAACGGGGCCGCGGCGGCCGGAGCCAAGGGAGAGGCTAAGCCCGGAGATAAGGACGAAGCCGACGAGGCGGCGAAGAAAGCCAAGAAAAAAGTCCGCAGCACCCGTGTGAAGCCGAAGAGAGAAGAAATCATAGATGAGGACACACTCGAAGAATTAAGAAAAGCATTCCGCACCAAGCTCCCCGGAAGAAAGAGGGAGTATCTGGTCGACGACAGACGGGCTAAGGCCAAGGCCCCCGTCCACAATTTTCAGAGAGAAAAGACCTTCGACAGGGGCGGAAGGGGCCATCATGGCCAGAGGGAGCAGCACCAGGTCGGCGCGGCTGCGCTCGACGAAGCATCGAGAGTCATTCCGTTCCCGGGAAAACCATCCCGCCGTACGGTTAAAATCGGCGAATCGATCAACCTGGGCGAGCTTGCCAGGATGATGGGCATAAAAGCCGGCGAGCTTATAAAGAAACTGATAACCATGGGCATGAGGGCCACCGTTAACCAGACCCTCGACCACGAGACTGCCGCGCTATTGGCGGAGGAGTTCGATTTCGACGTGTCGGTAGATATATTTGAAGAGAAGGATCTTCTTTTGGAAGAATTCAACGTTGAAGAAAACAGGGAGCTCACTCCCCGTCCCCCTGTGGTAACGGTCATGGGACACGTAGACCACGGGAAGACGACTCTACTCGATTCCATAAGACAGACTAACGTCGTCGACGGCGAGGCCGGCGGTATAACGCAGCACATAGGCGCTTATTCCGTCGACGTAGACGGACGAAGGGTTTCGTTCGTCGATACCCCGGGCCACGAGGCGTTCACTGCCATGCGCGCAAGGGGCGCCAGGGTTACGGACGTCGTAATTCTGGTCGTCGCGGCGGACGACGGCGTCATGCCGCAGACGGTCGAGGCCGTAAACCACGCGCGCGCGGCGGAAGTGCCGATCATAGTGGCAATAAACAAGGTAGACAAACCCGAGGCAAATCTCGACAGGCTGAAACGCCAGCTCGCGGACATCGGGCTTATTTCCGAGGATTGGGGCGGCGATACGCTATTCGCTGAGGTTTCCGCGAAGCAGAAAACAGGCATAAAAGAGCTCCTTGAGCTGGTCCTCCTTCAGGCGGACATTTTAGAGCTCAAGGCCGACAGCTCCAAGAGGGCGAACGGCTTTGTTATAGAAGCTGTCCTCGACAAGGGCAGGGGCCCTGTCGCGACTGTAATAGTTAAGGAAGGAACCCTCAAGATAGGGGATTATATAGTTACGGGCACGACGATCGGGAAGGTAAGGGCCCTAATGGACGATAAGGGCAAGAGGGTAACCGACGCAGGTCCGTCGATGCCGGTTGAAATCATGGGTCTTTCGAGCGTGCCCGAGGCCGGAGACCGCTTCTACGTGGTCAAGGACGAAAAATCCGCGCGCGACGTCGTCTCACACAGGGAAACCAAGATCCGCGAAACGGCGGCGGCCAAGGAAAGAAAGTCCACGCTCGAGAATTTCTTCGAGTCGCTGGAGCAAAACGATGCCAAGGAGCTTCCGCTGATAGTAAAGGCCGACACGCAGGGCTCGGTCGAGGCTGTCTCCGAATCCATAGGAAAGCTCAGCACCGAAAAATGTCAGGTGAAGATCGTACACTCCGGCGTCGGAGGAATAACCGAAACGGACGTCGTTCTGGCGAGCGCGTCGAACGCGATAATCGTCGGCTTTAACGTAAGACCGGATGCAAAGTCCCTCGAAATCGCCGAAAGGGAAGGTGTTTCGTTCGAGCTCCATACCATAATATATAAGCTCATCGACAGGGTAAGGAGCGCCATGGAAGGACTCCTCGACCCGATAATAAAGGAAAAGATCACCGCACACGCGGAAGTCAGGGAAACGTTCACCATATCCAGGATTGGGACAATCGCCGGATGCATGGTCTCGGACGGCAAGATTGCGAGAGACAACAGCGTCAGGGTGGTCAGGGACGGCGTTACTGTGTTCGATGGGAAGCTCGCGTCGCTCAAGCGTTTCAAGGACGATGTGAGAGAAGTCAATGCGGGCTACGAGTGCGGTATAGGTATCGAGAGATTTAACGATATAAAGGTAGGGGACGTACTGGAGTTCTACACATACGAGGAGTTTAAGCAAGAGCTTTAGTTCGAAAGCTATAGATGGTTATAGGCATAGTTCGCATTGACCTGTACATGAATGACAACAGATCGCTCAAGGAAAAAAGGCAGACTGTAAAAAGCCTTATTCACAGAGTACAATCCCGATTCACAAACGTCTCTATATCCGAGGTAGATTCGCTCGACCTGTGGCAAAAGGCCACGATAGGCATAGCTTTTGTTGGAAATGAAACCCGTTTCGTGAACTCTGTCCTCGACCAGGTGACCGACTTCATAGGGTCCACAGGGCTCGTCGAGATGGGCCAGAGAGAGCTCGAAATAATACATTACTAGGAGATTCAGGCCGGGCCGATGGCGAAAAGGTCAAGCAGGGTAGGCGACCAGATCCTTAAGGAAGTATCGGGGATGCTGGTCAAGGGAGAAATAAGAGACCCCCGCGTAAGCGCTGTATCCGTGACGGAAGTCAGGATGACGGATCTCGGCATGGCCGAGATTTATTTCACGCTCCCCGGCGGGGAAGCCGGAAAGAACGATGCCCTTTCGGGACTCGACAGCGCGAAAGGGTTCATCAGAGGAAAGCTCGCTTCGAGGCTCAGGATGAGGAAGATTCCCGACATAAAATTCATATTCGACACAGCGCTCGAAAAAGGCTACAGAATCGACGAGATACTCAGGGAGATTTCCGGTGAATGAAGAGATGAAGGCCGTAATCGAGGCCATCCATAAATCGAAAAGGATTCTCATTACGTCCCACGAAAATCCGGACGGCGACGCGCTCGGCTCTACGCTCGGTCTCGGTCTCGGTCTCGAAAAGCTCGGCAAGGAGGTCCTCTTTTATAACAGGGACGGGGTGCCGGAGCTTCTGACATTTCTTCCACGCTCGGAAAGAGTCGCGAAATCCCTCGAAGGGGCGGGCCGTTTCGACCTCGCATTCGCCGTGGACTGCACGGGAACGAACAGGGCGGGTAGAGAATTCGAGGAATTCGTTGAAGCGGGAAACATCGATATGGTTGTCATAATAGACCATCATCAGACCAACAGCAGCTCGGCCGACATTCAGCTTCTCGATCCCGGATCATCCTCGACGGGAGAGATCGTATATCTTCTTCTAAAGACGATGTCGGTCGAGATAGATGAAGACATAGCGAAAAACCTCTATACCACCATAGTCAGCGACACCGGGTCGTTCAGATATTCGAATACGAGTCCGGTCACGTTCAGGGACGCGTCCGAGCTCGTCGAGCACGGTGCGGACCCGGCGGAAATATCGGAAGCGCTTTTCGAAAGCGAGCCGCTCAGGAAGCTCCGGCTTATGGCGTTCGTGCTTCCCACGCTCAGCGTCTCGGAGGGGAACCGGGTCGCCTCGATAGTTGTCGACAGGAGCATGTTCGAAAAGGCAGGCGCCCGGAGAGAGGACACCGAAGGGCTGATCAACATCCCTAGGAGCATAAAAGGCGTCGAAGTTGCGGTCGCGTTCAGGGAAGAAGAGGGAAATGGCTCCCCTCTCTGGAAAATCAGCTTCAGGTCGAAGGGCGACGTCGACGTCGCCAGGATTGCCGAGCGCTTCGGGGGCGGCGGGCACAAAAAAGCCGCCGGCTGCTCCGTGGCCGGAAGCCTCGGCGAGGTGAAATTGAGAGTGTTCGAATATATAAGCGAGGAGCTCGCATGAATGGGGTTATCGTCCTCGATAAGCCGGAAGGCATAACCTCCCGTGCGGCGGTAAACGCCGTAAACAGGCTTCTTAAAATAAAAAAATCCGGCCACACGGGCACGCTCGACCCGTTTGCCACGGGCGTTTTGCCCATCTGCATTAACGACGCAACGAAAATAATTCCTTTTATGAACAGCGGTTACAAGAAATACGAGGCGCTCATAAGGCTCGGCGTAAGAACCGACACCATGGACGTTACGGGCAAAGTACTTTCCGAGGAGACCCCTCAGCCCATCGATAAATTAGCGCTTCAAGGTGTATTTTCTAAATTTATAGGTAAAATTAATCAGATTCCTCCAATGTTTTCGGCATTGAAGAAGGGCGG
>JAGVLR010000199.1 GCA_020054175.1 Candidatus Dadabacteria bacterium | reverse complement strand
ATGTTTAAGGTGGAGTCGGGAAGAGGCTCCTGGCCGCCTGCCCCGCCGCTGCCGCCCGGGCCGGAAGCCGTGGCATCGGAAAGATTGGTGATTCCGAATATATTTCTCGCAAGTATGACGTCGTAGTACGAGCGCGGACGGCGGACGCTGGTTTCCCTCTGCCTGCCGGTGTTTTCATCCGAGAGCCTCTGGGACGCTATGGCCCCGGGGGAAGAAACCACGCCCTGCAGCTTCTGATTCACCGTCAGCGCAGCGAGGTATGCAAGCCCCGTGAGGAGAAGCAGATTAATAACCCATACATATTTCTTTAGAAGCGTTACAAGCATTTAAGTAGATTGGTTAAATTTACCCTAAAAAATAAAGTTTCTCACTTTGTTTGTCAAGTTAAATATGCCGAGGGACCGATACGCGCCCACGGCTTCGCCGCGCAAGCCTTTCTCTTCAATATTACGATTTAATAACAAGGACGGATGTACGCCTTTGATGTTACGACTGTTCGAAAAATCGGGATTCTGAAGCACCTTCAGCCTTTCGCCTGAAATAAAGCCCGGTTTTCCCGAATTATATTTAATTGACTGTTCTGCTTGTTCCATTAGCCGCCCCGCAGCATTCAACCAGCTCGGTCAGAAGGCTACTCTGAAACTCCCTTGTCTTCCACCCGACTCCGTTGTCGAGTATCGAAAAGACGAGCACGTCTCCCTGCTTTGTGAAAACGTAACCGGACAGTGCCCTTACGTCCTTGAGGTATCCGGTCTTGGCCATAACCCTGCCCTGTATGTTCGACTCTTTAAATCTTTTTTTCAAGGTTCCGTCGACCCCGGCTATCGGCAGGGAGTCGATAAAGTCGGAAGCTATAAGCCTGTTCGTATATGCGTAACTTAAAATATCGGCAAGCGTTTCAGGAGAAACCCTGTTCAGAAGCGAGAGCCCCGAGCCGTCGACTACCCTGAAGCCGTTCTTGATGCCTATGCCGTTCAGGAATTCGGAAATAACGAGAGAGCCGCTTTCCCAGGAGCCCGGAGCGCCTTTGAATTCCGCACCGAGGGTTTTGAGGAGGTTCTCGCCTATGATATTTACGCTGTTTTTATTGTATTCCGTTATGATAGAGGAAAGGGGCTCGGAGAAATGCGTGTAGAACACTGTCGCCCACCTGGGCGTCTCGCCGGCGACCACCGGGCCGCTCACTTTTATCCCGGCCTCTTCAAGAGCGGTTTTGAGGACGTTCCCCGTCAGAAGCTCGGGGCTGTTTACGGGTATCTTGAGCACGACGCTCGCCTTCGGCTTTAGCCTGCCGCCGATTGTGATCGTATCCGGACCCTGCCAGTTAGTTGTGAGAGCGCCCTGTTTCGAGCTGGTTACTGCATTATTGATTATTTTGATGTTGGAGCCCTTCGGCAGTATGTCGATACGAGGCTTCTGCCCGGCAGCGCCGGCGCGGACATTCACTTCTATCGTGTTGTAGTTAAAGGAGAGCGCACTTATTGGCGGGCTGTAAAAATCGTTTACCCACTCGGCTTTCCAGCCCTCGGCGCGTCTTTCAGGGCTGAAATAGGAATCGTCGACCGTTATTGCGCCCTTGATTTCGGTTACGCCCCTCTTCTTGAGCTGGTAGACGATGAAGCCGAGGTGGGGCTCGCCGAGGGTCGGATCGCCGTAGCCTTTTACGTAAAGCCCGCCGTGAAGGACGCCCTGGGATATTCCACCGCCCGAGAAGAATTCGGTTTTGAACCTGTAATCCCTCTTTAAAAGGGAAAGCGCGGCGACGGACGTTATGATCTTTTCGTTCGACGCGGGTATGAAAAGGCTCTGCGCGTTGTGCTCGAAGAGGGTCTGACCGGAGGTCAGGGATTTGACCACAACGCCCAGCTTCGCGTTGTTGCGGGCCTCTGTCGGGAGCAGGGTTGCTATCCTTGCCGTGTAGGCTCCGTTCTCCGGGCCGGCGGGTATGGCGGTATCGTTTGTGAGGGTGAACAGTACGAGGGCTAAAAACAGAACGAGAATCGATCTCATATTAGGGTTTATATTTTAACACCTAAGAGATTCTATTGCAAAGAAAGTTTGTAAAAATTTCCTGCTCCGGAAAGATCGAAAAAAAGGGGGGTGCGAGGCCCGCAGCGAGCCTGTCCGCGCAGTTACGACGCCCGAGCCGGGCGGAGACCGTGGCTAACTCCGGCAATTGTGCTATCATTTCGGGTGCGGCGTCCCCGGGCGCTCGCCGATTATTACTTCTCTACCACTGGAAATCACGGAATGGCTAAAAAGAAAGTTGTATTCTTCGACCTGGGAGATACCCTCGCCTCGACGGAGCCGCCGTTCATATACAGAATAGCGCAGTCCATGCGGAAGGCGGGTTACGGCATATCGGACAGGGAGCTGGAAGAGGCCTACGTCGCCGCGGACTACGAGCTTTATTTGAAACATAAATCCGAGGGCGGAATCAATCCCGAGCAGCACAGGGTATGGTTCCTGCCGCTCCTTTACAGCGCTATCTCACCCCCCGGCGATATAGACGTTTTTCGAAGCAGGGTGAGGGAGGAGATGAGCGGTCTAACCTTCACGCGGGCGGCCCTTCCCGGAGCCGCCGATCTCCTGGAGCGGCTGAAGGACGAGGGCTATGCGCTGGCCGTCATATCCAACAACGACGGCAATACCATAGAGAAATGCGAGGAGGTCGGGATAAAGGATTACTTCGACCATATATTCGACTCGACCATGCTGGGGCTCGTCAAGCCGGACCCGCGCATATTCGAGTACGCCGCAGCGAAGTGCGGCGTATCGCCGTCCGAAGCGGTGCACGTGGGGGATATGCTCGGCTCGGACGTGATGGGCGGAAGGGACGCCGGCCTCGACGTTATCTGGTTCAACGCACGAAAGATAGCGAAGCCGGACGGGATTCACGTCAAAGAGGCGGGGTCGCTCGCGGAAGTCGCGGACTTGATAGGCTGATTTTTCCCATTAACCTCTCTTAAGACCCTCCCGTCGGGAAGATCGTCCGTACCGAGTACATTTCTAAATAAGTCACACAATATGAAAGGCGAAATAAAAATCACCGGGGCCAGGGAAAACAACCTCAAGGACGTGAGTGTTTCGATCCCCTGGCACAGCTTCACGGTCGTCACCGGCTTAAGCGGCTCGGGCAAGTCTTCGCT
>JAGVLR010000007.1 GCA_020054175.1 Candidatus Dadabacteria bacterium | reverse complement strand
TTATTAAGTCTATTATTTCATTTTTGGAGATGTAAGCAGTGAAAATCAAATATTAAGGAGAAAATTAACAATGGCAACGAAGAAAACGACAACTAAAAAGACCGAAAAGAAACCGGCAAAGAAGGCTGTAAAGAAGACGTCGAAGAGAGACGAAACCGTATTTCAGGCTGTAGAGAAGAAGGCCGCGCCGAAGAAGGCGGCTGCAAAGAAGCCGGCCGCCAAGAAGGCTGCGCCGAAGAAGACAGCGACCGCCAAGAAGGCTGCGCCTGCTAAGAAAGCGGCTCCGAAGAAGGCTGCACCTAAGAAAGCCGCGCCGAAGAAGGCGACAACCGCGAAGAAGGCTGCACCTAAGAAAACGGCCGCCAAGAAAGCGGCTCCGAAGAAGGCTGCACCTAAGAAAACAGCTACAAAGAAATAAGCTATGAATCGAAGGGGCGTGCCGCGGGTGCGCCCCTTTCTATCGTCACCTTCCGGGCCAGGGTGACACTCACAACATCCGGTAATACTCTTCGACTCTCTCTATCTGCGGGAGCGTCGGCCGTATAAAGCTTCTAACCTTTCGTATCTTGTCCCACGCATCAAGCGGCCGGCACCCGCGGCTGACAAAATACGCCGCCGCCATCGTCGCGCTCCGCCCTATCCCCTCCCAGCAGTGTATGTAAATCTTACCGCCCGAATCTATTTCCTGCTTGATGAACTCCACGCCCGTTTTTAAATCGTCGAGCCCCGGCGCTCCGTTGTCGTCCGTCGGCAGCCGGAGATACTTCATCTCCTTGAGCTTCGCCAGCTCCGCATAGTCATACTCGCTTCTCATGTTGACGATCGCCGTAATCCCGTTCTTTCGCAGAGTGCCGATGCCCGCGCCCCTCGGCTGTCCGCCGATCCAGAGATCATCCGTTACGGCGGCGTACCTCCTTAGCGGCCCGCCCGTGTAGAACCTCGCCATCTTGTCGCAGGCAGCGAGCATGCCCTTCCTGAATCCCTGGTATTTGAAATGCAAATACAACCGTCTGATCTCGGCCATGAAGCTCACGCCGTATTCCTCCCCGGCGCGGCGACGTTTATCGCGTTATGCAGTATGCGAATCTCGAGCGGAAACCCGGCGTTTATTTCCTCGCCGTCGCGCGCGGCGACCTGCGCAGGCGTCGCCTCGACGATCACTTCCCTTGCCGGGACGCTGAACATCGTAAGGTCCCTGCCCTCTCCCCAAACATGCGTCCCGCTCACCGGCCTGACCTTCCCGGCAAAGCCGCCCAACGCGTTATACACGAGCCCGAGCGCCGTCCGGAACGACGCCTGCCTGAATATGACGACGTTCAAAAATCCGTCCGACGGGTCTATCTCCGGAATAAGCTTCACTCCAGGCAGCCCGAGGTTCCCCGAATTACAGACGACGCATGTAATACCCTTCATCCTCCGCCGCCGTCCGTCGACTGTGAAAGTGTACGCCGACTGCGGCGTCGTTCTCCCGTAACGAAGCGCCGTCCAGAGATACGCCAGCACGCCGAACCTGCTCTTCAGCTCCGGCTCCGTGAGGACAGTCATCGCCGCCTCGAGCCCTATGCCGACCCTCAGGAGAAAATGCTCGTCGCCGACGACTCCCACGTCCACTTTTCTCACTTCCACATCGTCGCCCAGGAGCAAATCCAGCGTGGCCGCCGTATCCGTCGGTATCTCCATCTCGGCCGCGAACACATTCGCCGTCCCGCCGGGTATGACGCCGAGCGCCGCCTCCGTTTCGATGAGCCCCTCCGCCGTGTCCAGCACAGTCCCGTCCCCGCCGCATGCGACGACGAGGTCCGCCCCGTCGGCCGCCGCTTCCTTTGCGATATCGCGCGGCATCCTGTCGGGCTTCGTCTGAACGATGCGATACTCCGCGCCCGATTCCCTGAGCCTCTCCTCTATCAGCCCGACGTCCGACTCCGTCTGCCCCGACGCCGGATTCACGATCACGTATATCTTTCCGAAGCGCACTTACGCCTCCCTGTCCAAAGATATTTATATTCTAGCACGGCAGGCCACGCCTGCAGGAAATCGACGTAGTTGAGCACAATCTATCAGCAAGTGCTGCGCGAACGATGACTATAGTTAAATAGGTGCTACATTGAAAAACACAGAACGTGTGGCGAAGTCAGGAACCAGATTCAGGTCTATTTTAGTATCTGACCTTTCACCCCCCCTTAGAAAAAGGCGGACTGTGTCCGCTGACACCCGACGTAGCGGAAACAGCGCGATTTCCACCAGTCGCGCGAACAGTGCAATGAATCCCCGACCTTGCTACGTCGGAAAACACACTACGTGTGCGAGCGAGGAATTGGACGCCGCCACTTCACTGCACAAATGTTCATCCAGTGCCGCTCCGCGGCAACACAAACCAAAACATTCAGGATCTCGCCTTTTCTTTTTAATCTGTCATTGCGAGGGAGTGCATTCCGCGACCACGGCAATCTCATCTTGTCATTTCGACCGGAGGGAGAAATCTATCTTTTGATTCGTCATCCTGAACTAGTTTCAGGATCTCGTTTTTATTCTTTCCTCTATTCATTTCATCCCCCCCTTAGGAGGGGAGGGAACAGAGGGGGGATTTATTCTTTCACTCTTTAGTTGTTTGAAAGCATCTCAAACAAGAACTCCCCGTTCCGCTACAACTGCGAAACGGGGAGCCGCTTAATATTCAAATGTTAACCGGCGCGCATCACTCTCCACACGCCGTCATACGCGACGCTTACTTCGACTGCACGCAGAGCGCCCTGACTTCCACATCGAGGCAGTTGTCCACCGCCCCTGCGCCCGGCTTCCTCGTCACTGTAACCTTCCACCCGTTCCAACCGCTCGGGTCGAGGTTGTCGGCAAAGTTCGACGTCACCCTCAGCTCGTTCACATTGATCGTCGTCCCCTCGGTGAGGAACTTGTAACCGCCGCCGAGCGCGAACGTCCCGGGCGGACACGTCGCCTTAAAATCGATCGGCAGCCCGGCCACCATACTCGTCTGCCTGCTTTCGACCATCTCATAAATCTTCACGCCGCTGCCCGCAACGGTATCCACGGCCGCCTCGTAAGGCGCGCACATATTCGAGCACGATACGCCCTCCTGCGACGTGCAAACCGGCCCTGCCGGAGCCGGAGCCGCCTGCTGACCCGGATCGTGCGCCGTGGCTACTCCCGCCCACGCCAAAACCGCGCACAGCACCGCGCCGCCGAATGCGGTTCTAAATCTTCTGATCGTCTCCATACCTTGCCTCCTTTATTGAATTTTTCTCTCTTAGCTCTTCGCATTGTACTATATTCCACATCTTTATTCAATAAAGTTATCCAGTATAACATATTGATTTTCGTGGATTTTTCTGTTTGTACAATGATATGACAAGTACAATAATATTGTACATATTTCAACATTATACAAAAGCCTCTTGACATATGTATAATAAATACGCATGTTCAATAATAGTGTACAATCAGCGATATTGTACAAACCAAGGATTAGGGTAATGAAAAGGACAGTTAAAGAAGCCGGGATCCTCGAACATGCGCTTGAGATACTTAAAAATACTACTGGCATCGATTACATAATCGATAATTATGAACATACTCAAAATAAGTTACAGAACATTCTGATAAGCCTGAGAAAAGACGAAACAGAATACCATTATGTCGTCGAAATCAAGGCGAGAATTACTAATCAGGTTATAGGAGCTGTAATTGACCGCATGCGAAGGCTCCCGCAAAAGGGAATGATTATCACTGACTACGTAAACCCGAATATTGCCGAAAAATTAAAGTATCTGGATATACCGTTCATCGATACAGTCGGTAATGCGTTTATAAAAGAACCAGGTTTATATGTATTTATTAATGGGAATAAACCCAGGAATATTCAGAATTGGAAGAACATTCATACTGGCATAATAACAATTACACCTCGGTTCTTTCCTCCCGCTATTACTACCGAACCGAGAAACCAGGCTTTTCAGCCCGCGGGTTTGAAAGTCGTGTTCGCTTTTCTCAACAATCCGAAAACCGTTAACGCCATCTACCGCGAGATCGCTAAAACAGCAGGTGTGGCTCTAGGCACTGTCGGTTGGGTGATGAGGAACCTGAAAGAACAGCATTTATTGATCGAAGCTGGAAAAGACAAAAGACGGAAACGTCGTCGCACACTCTTGGATAAAAAGGCTCTATTGGATAAATGGGTGGAGGCATACAACGAAAAATTACGCCCCACTCTGATTGTCGGGCGTTACAATACCGCTCAAGACCGTTGGTGGGACGATATCGATATAAAAAACTATGGCGCTTGCTGGGGCGGAGAAGTAGCTGCCGCTAGGATTACCGGCTACCTTAAGCCACAAGTAGGAACAATTTATGCGAAGGAAATGCCGGCTATGTTATTAAAGGATTTCAGAATGAGACATGATCCACATGGAAATGCGGAAATTCTGAAGCAATTCTGGAATGACGAGACAAATCAAAGTGCTCATCCCGACACAGCACCTTTGATTGTAGTATATGCAGATCTGTTGGCAACGGGAGATGCCAGGAATCTGGAGACGGCAAGGCTTTTATATGACAACGAAATTACTGGACTTCTCGGGCAGGATTGATTGGCTGGTTCCCTTAATTGATGATATTACCGAAACCGCGGGCTCTCTGGGAATACCATTCTTCGTTATTGGCGCGACAGTCAGGGATTTAATACTTGAGCATCAATATGGGATTCGTTCCCGGCGAGGGACGATAGACATCGATCTTGGCATGCAGATAGAGAACTGGGAAAAATTTCGAGTACTTTCAGAAGCCCTTATGAGCTCGGGTAAATTCTCAAAAGGCAAAAGTGCCCAAACTTTCATATATGGTAATCTGCCAATCGATATCATTCCATTCGGCGGAATCGCAAATGAAAAAAAGGAAATCATATGGCCGCCGGAACACGAAACGGCTATGAGTGTTATCGGCTTTACAGATGCATACGAGAACAGTCTGACTGCAAGATTAAGAACCGAACCGATTCTCGAAGTCAAGATAGCGTCTATACCCGACCTGGTTATATTGAAACTTATATCATGGAAAGACCGTGGCATTAGAAACAATAGAGACGCCAAAGACTTGGCATTCATAATCGAGAACTATCACCAGACAGGCAACATTGAGCGTTTGTATGAGGAACATTTCGACACCATAGAAGAGCTTAATTATAAAACAACGGAAGCAGGGGCGAGGCTTCTGGGCCGTGATGTTGCAGCGATAGTCAAACCCGAAACAGGAAAAATAATATTGAGAATTCTCGAAGAAGAAATAAACGAAGGCGGACAGTCTCGTTTAATTACAAATATGTGCGAGCCTCCCTTTTCCGATGAACAGTTCGATAAATACGTAACCTTGATGAACGAATTTTATAAAGGTTTTACCGAAACACCGAAATAAAACCCCGCTCGAATAAACTTCTGATCCCTGCCCTTTCCGACTTATCTACCCAACTGCATATCATAGAGAATCACATCTTTAGAGGAAAAGTTAAATGAACAATGGAGGATCCCATTTCATGTTCCGCCATATATTTATAGGACCTTCTCACTCATGCTGGCCGTGGCACTTGCGGATCCTGCCCGACTCCAGGGCACTGCTCGATCGTCTTCATACCTGTCATCATCATCCTCGTGGCGGTCGTCGTCTTCATATCTGTAATCGTCGTCTTCGTGCCTGTCCTCGTATCTATCCTCATACCTGTCGTCACCGCCGTCGAACGCGCCGTCAAGACCTTTCCACTGCCCGTCTACCCTCGCGGTTTGAACACCCGCCGGGCCGAGCAAGTCTTCCAGTTCGAATAATCCCGGCCATGCGGCCTCAGGCTCGAACACTCCGTGCGCCGATTCCCCGGCTTCGCCGGGCGACTGCGCCGCGGCTGCCCCGTACGAAAGAAATAATGCGAAAGCAATCCCGGTGAATAACGTGAAAACAGCTGATCTCATGCCAGGCCTCCTGAGTGGATTTTATACAGGCATTAAGACCCGTCCCCGACAGCCCGCGCCGTCCCGATGCTGTTTATATTGATACGTCCGCCGCAATCAAACCCTTCGCCGGGATTGTTCGCAGGAGCACGGGACGCTCCCGCGCCGCCTTATCTCCAGCGCCTCGGCCTGTGTTTCAGATATACGAGAACAGCCCCGACGAGCCCCAGAAGTATGCCTATGCCTATCGCGCCGAACTCGCCCAGCGCCGGCACGTCCTCCTCCACCGCTCTCACGCTCGTAAACGCGCAAGTCGTCACGCCCGCTTTCGACCCCTCTTCGCATTCGACCGTGATTCCCTCCTCCGCCTCGGTCACAGAAACCCCTTCCGCGGCCTCGCACGCCGCGCCCGCGAGATCCCATCCCGGCGGCACGTCCATCCTCAGCGTCATACCGCTCCCCGCTGCGAGCGTCTTCCCGAACCCCTCCCCCGCCGTCACTTCCATAACCGACGGATCGAACCCGGTCGATTCTGTCACGATTCGAAAAACAGTCCCGTCGCGCGGCTCGGCTGCATTGGTCACCGACACGTAGCACTCTTTCCCACTGGTGCTTTCAGCCATGAACGCCGACAGGAAAATCATCAGCACAAACCCCGCCCCCCGGAATGAAAAAAAATTCTTCAACGCCATCTCCTCCGTTAGCCTTTGGGTCGTACCATTATACAATCCACATCCCGAAATATGAAGCGCGCGGACCACGTCCGCAGGAAACCGACATAGCAGGTCCGACGCTATAATTCACCCGCCGCGCGAACGGTGCAATAAATCTCCGACTTCGCTACGCCAAAAATCACACTACGTGTGAGTCGTACCCGCAGGCACTAGGTTTAATAAGAAGAAGCGCAGTCAGCGCACCGACGCGCCTGGATCATAATTAGTTCCCTCTCCCCCGGTGGGAGAGGGTAAGGGTGAGGGGGGTACCGAACGCAATTCGTCAGAAACAATTTCCACTTAGAAAAATGGCGGACTGTGTCCGCTGACACCCGGCGTAGTGGAAACAGCGAGATTTCCACCCGCCGCACGAACGGTGCAATGAATCTCCGACTTCGCTACGCCGAAAATCACACTACGTGTGGGTCGTACCCGCAGGCATCCGAAGTGGCAGTGATACTGCCATTATCGCCTGTCGCGCTTCCGGTGCCTATAGCATCCGAATATGCTACGTCTAAAACCACACTACGTGTGCAAGC
>JAGVLR010000138.1 GCA_020054175.1 Candidatus Dadabacteria bacterium | reverse complement strand
GGAAGGGCGATGAATATCAGCATCATGGTCCCGAAGGTCATCTGGAGCGCGCTCACGGAATAAATATCCTCCCCGGCCATCCTCGTCTTCATCCATATGTTCGCTACAGCCCACGATATGGCGGCCCCGACGACGAAGAGCTCTCCCGTGAAGATTGCGAGGTCCTGGTGCATTACGACGTCGAACCCCATTATGGAGAGTATCCCTGCGCTCCCGAACGCTACCCCAAGCCATTTCCTTGGCGTAAGCCTGTCTTTAAGGTAGAAGTGAACGATGAGTATCGTCCAGACGGGCATCGTATATAGAAGAACGGAAGTCTTGCCGGCGGTTATGCGCTCCATGCCCAGAAGCATGAGTCCGAAGAGTAGGGCGGTCTGGAAGAATCCCACTGCGAGATAGTCGGGGAGCTTCCTCAGCGCAGGCCATTTAGGCCCCCTCCACCAGACATACGCGAGAAGGGCGGCAGCCCCTATCCCGCACCTCCACGCGGCGAACGTATAGGGCGCCGCGTAGCCGAGACCTATCTTCATCAGTATCCACGAATAACCCCACGTGACTATTACGAAGGCCAGGAGGGCGATATTAATGACGGTGGAATTCATAAGACCCCTATTAATGTAACAGGTATTATCGCCCCGGGCTTCGAGCAGGGCATTTTACGCTCCGAAAAAGGGGCTTTTTTACGTTGAAAACCGTGTTCATTTTCGCCTTGACAAGGAAAGGTCAATATTTATAATAAAGTACCCTTTCGGGCTCGGAGGGGGGAAAGGGGTGCTCCGTTCATGCGCCCGGAAATACACACCACGTCGGGGTTGGAAAGAGTTCCGGCAGTGCTAAACCAGGTTGGACCGAAATGCTCTGAAGTATTCATCTTTCCATAAATACGCTTTACCGTATTCGCAGTCAACTTCATAATGGAGGTACGCTAAAGGTGAAGATTCTCGTAGTTGTCAGCCAGACGCAGGATACCGAAGCCAAAATTAAAGTATCATCGTCGGGCGATTCCGTGGACACAAGCGGTATGAAGTGGATTATGAATCCCTACGACGAGTTTGCGGTCGAAGAGGCGATTCAGACCAAGGAAAAGCACGGCGGCGAAGTGGTAATAGTATCCATGGGCCCTGCAAGGGTCGTGGAAACCATACGTCAGGCCCTCGCAATGGGAGCCGACAGCGCGATACATATTACGGACGACAGCTTCACGGACGTCGACTCTTTCGCCGTGGCCAAAGTCATAGCGAACGAGATAAAGAAATCGGGCGAATTCGACCTGATCTTTACGGGCATGAAGATAATCGACGAGGAATCAGGCCAGGTCGGCGTGCAGATCGCCGAAGAGCTCGGCATACCCCACGTCTCCCTCGTGAGCAAGGTCGTGGAGATAGACCCGGCTGCCAGGAAAGCCGTCTGCCAGAAGGAAATCGACGGCGGCCACATGGTCGTCGAAGTGCAGCTCCCCTGCCTCATCACCTGCCCGGACGCCATGAACGAGCCGAGATACGCGTCCCTCCCCGGCATCATGAAGGCCAAGAAGAAGCCGCTCAAGGAAGTAATGGTTGCGGACCTCGGCCTCGAAGAGATAGGCCTCACGGCAGATTCCCTCGGAAAGGCCGGAGCCCGCGTTAAGACGGTCGAAATCAAGGTTCCCGAGATCCAGAGGAAGCTCAAGATCATAAAGGGTCAGGACGAGCCGATGGTCAAGGGCGCCGAAGTCGAGAAAGCAGCCGAAGAGCTCGTAAAGCTCTTAAGGGAAGAGGCCAAGGTCATATAAGGCCCTCACAAACACATTCAGGAGGAATCAAATGAGCAGCGAAATCTGGGTAGTGGCAGACCTCAAAATCGACGGCAGCATAAGGCAGGTCACGTTCGAAGCGCTGTCCGAAGCCAAGGCGAAACTCGCCGGAAAGCTCGGCGGGCAGGTTTGCGGCGTGCTTATCGGGGCAGGCGTATCCTCCCTTGCGGGCGAGCTCGGCAAATACGGGGCCGAAAAGGTTTACGTCGTCGAAAGCGACGTTCTAAAGGACTTCAACACCGAAGGTTACACGATAGCTCTTTCCGAGCTTATAAAAAAATATCAGCCGGCCATAGTCATAACCGGCAACACGGTATTCGGGCAGGATTATTTCCCCGGAGCGGCGGCGCGCGTAGGCGCGGGCGTAACTATGGACGCCATCGAAGTCGATCTCACGGACGACAAGAAGCTTCAGATAAAACGCTTCTCCCATTCGAGTAAGGCGATACCGACGAAGGTCTTCCTCGACCATAATCCAATGATGACGACTGTAAGGCCGAATTCCTTTAAAGCCGTCGAAGACCCGAAAACCCCGGAAGTGATAAACGAGGCCGTTGCAATCAACGCGGGCGACATTAAAACGAAAGTAATCGAAATCAAAACGAAAGAATCCGACAGGCCCGAGCTAACAGAAGCCGATAGAGTAGTCTCCGGAGGAAGGGGACTCGGCAGCGAGGAGAACTTCAAGCACGTCTACGAGCTCGCCGACGCGCTCGGCGCGGCCGCCGGCGCAACGAGGGCTGCGGTCGACGCGGGATACTGCCCCTACGACATGCAGGTAGGTCAGACAGGTAAGGCCGTGTCTCCGAATCTCTACATCGCGATCGCGATCTCGGGTTCGGTTCAGCACTTCGCAGGAATGGGCTCCTCG
>JAGVLR010000117.1 GCA_020054175.1 Candidatus Dadabacteria bacterium | reverse complement strand
GTCGAAGACATAAAACCCGACAGGGTGAAGGTCACGTTCCTCGGGCCGAGAAGGGCCTTTTATTTCTTCAACGAAAAAGAGGTCGAAATATTCCTCAAGATTCCCGAAGCGAGAAAGGGCCTCAAGACGGTCGACATATCGGAGTCGAGCTTGAAATTCCCGAAGGATATCTCGCTCGAAAACATCGAACCAAGGCGAGTGCTCGTGAGAATAGATTCGACCACCCCCGAATAAGAGTAATTCCCCCGGCATAGCGAAGATTCTCTCACGGACGACGAGTGCGCCCGGTTTTTTACGCTTCGAGGCCGCTTAAAAATCTGATCTTCTTTCCAAGCAGCTCTTTCGTGACGGTGAAAATATCGAACGTTTTTGAAAGGGTGACCATGCGTATATTCTCGGCGACGAGCCGGAAGCTTCCCTTAACCCAGTAGACGCAGACTATCATCTCGACGCCGCCCGGGTGGGTAATCATAATGGATGCGTATCTGCCGAGGCCGGTTATCAGCGGGCTGTCGGTAACGTGTTTCGCGCCGTAGCCGCCGGCCCCGTCGTATTCTTGAATTAGCTCATCGAAGACGGGGATGACTATATCGTCGAAAATTCCGTCTATTCTCTCCTCGAGCTCCCAATCCGTTTTTCCGGTCATGGCTTGTGCACCGTTTCGCAGAAGAACCTGGGCAATAACGCCCGTTGAGGATTACGATATCATATTCCCTCAGGCGAGGTCGAGGGCATATTTCTTGAGGTCTTCGAGGGAAACGATCTCGAGGACCGACTCGTGGGTTGACGCAAGAATAACCGGCGGAGCGTAGCCGTCTTCGAGGGCTTCCCTCCATCTGAGCGCACATATGCACCACCTGTCCCCGGGCTTAAGCCCCGGAAAATCGTAGACTGCGTTAGGGGTGGTAAGATCGTTTCCGCGCGCCTTCGAAAATTCGAGGAACCTCTCCGTCACTTCGGTGCAGACTACGTGAAGGCCGAGGTCCTCGGGACCCGTTCTGCAGCACCCGTCCCGATAGAATCCAGTCATGGGCGACGTAGAGCACGTCTGGAGCTCTTCTCCAAAAACATTCTTCTCAACCGGCATGATCTTAACCTCCGTTCGGAATTTATGTTCTGTTCAGCTTTAGGACGACAATCCGGGACTAATGAGCGCCGGTCCCGGGCAAATTCACCGGGGTCAGCGTCTGTCCCGAGGGAGACTATTATAAATCATGGCGAGAATAAAGCACCTCGGACAGAGGGAGGCCGTTCCGTTTGTGCCGAAGGATCAGAATTTGACGTTTTTTACAGCGTAGGAAAGCTCGCCAGAGCAGATGGCAAAAGCGTCGGACCATTCGTCGGCGATCTTTTCGGAAGAGAAAGCAGGGGCTATGGAGCCGAAGAGAAACTCCAGTATCCCCACCATGCTCATGGCGATGCGGTTGAATACCAGACTCTTTTCATTTTTAGGCCCCGACCAGCCCTTGTATAGATTGATAACCGTCTGGGCGGACAGGCGGCCGTTATCGACGTGAAGAAGACCCGCTTCCGAAACGGCAGTTGATGATATAGAGACGGCTTCGGCAAGAACCCGATTCTCAGTCTTCTCTATACCCGCTGCGGCGACGAATTCAGCGGCACGATTTATTACGTCGGAGAGGATGCCGATCACCTCCACCGGATTCTTGTTTCCGGATTCGTTTATCTCCTCGGCGTGCCTGGCAATTTCGGAAAGGAGAAGCACGAGCCCGGATTCGATAGCGGAATCGGCTGCAGCGCTCTCATCCGGGCCTTGTCCCGCAGCCTCCGGATTGGAATATTCTACTTCACCGTCTACAACAAAAAATTTGCGCATCTCTTTTCGCAACCCTTAAATTACATATTTCTCCGCCGCGCCTATGATGTCGCCGGCCGCGAATGGTTTCGTTATGTAGTCGCTCGCACCGGCCATCCTGCCCTTCACCTTATCCATCATTCCGACCTTGCCGGACAACATAACTACGGGAATGTCTTTAGTCAGGCCGTGTCCCTTTATGACCTTGCAGAGCTGGTACCCGTCCATGTGGGGCAGGTTTATGTCCACGAGTATCAGGCCGGGCGTTATGTCCTTCAGCGCCGCAAGCGCCTGCATGCCGTCGCCAGCGGCGTAGACCTTGTATCCCTCTCTTTCGAGTGCGAGCGCAACTACCCTCCTTACAGTAGGGCTGTGATCGACTATGAGAATAGAGCCTTTCGGGAGCTTCACCCCGGCTCCGTTTTTTGCCTTTTCGATGCTGGATGAAGTGTTATCGGCAGACTCCTCGCCTACCTCCTGAACAGTGTAAAGCCCATTTTCACCCGACGAATCCTCTGTCTCCGCTTGAGGAGTGTTATGTTCCCCGGGAATAGTGACAGGGCTCTCAGCCTCGGCGGGTTTATCTATATCCGTATGAATTGCAGAATTATCCGAGCTATGGAACGGTGAGAACTGGTCCGTATTTGTTTCTCCAACGCCGTCGATGCTCTCTTCGGTGCGGCTCTCGATCTCCAGCGTCTCGCTCTGCTCTATTACCGGCGTAAAACC
The DNA here is from genome assembly GCA_020054175.1 of Candidatus Dadabacteria bacterium. Lineage (GTDB taxonomy): Bacteria > Desulfobacterota_D > UBA1144 > Nemesobacterales > UBA2774 > JADLGH01. The sequence continues at coordinate 901 of JAGVLR010000117.1, read as the reverse complement.
GGATACGGCGTCACCGCCGGGAAACTCGATTTCAATGCTGCGAGAACCCCAAGAACCGCCCTCTCCTGATTCAGCGTCGGTCAAATCGAAAACCGCGTTGTCTATAACCGGAGCGTTTTCTTCGTCTATGATTTCGGCACTGCCTGGCAAAGCCTCCCCGGCCTCGCGCGCGGTGGTTTCTACAAAACTTTCCGCTGTTACACCGCTGGTGAATTCTCTTTTGTCGTTCGTATACTCTTCCAGCCCGCGCATTATCTCATCTATGGAACGGAGTTTCCCCGCCCTCGGCAATCTTCCTGGGTTATCGGACTCGCGGCTGGAGCTTCTCTCACCATAATACTCGGCGATCTTGGCTGATATTGCGCGCTCCGATGCAATTACGGGAACGATGTGTTTGCCCGTGATAAATCCGAGATCGTCCATGAGAAGAATATTCGAAGGGTCGCTGACAGCCACTATCAGATCGGCCCCGACGAGGCTCACAGCGATGAGGCACTCCTCGGCCGCGGTGCCCTGTGGTATGAGCTTGAGCACCTCGGGTTCTATCGAGCGGCTGTCGAGGTCCATGACCGGCATGCCGTAATATTTGCCAAGAAATCCCAGGAAATCGGTTTCGGTTATGTACCCCAGAGTGACCAGCGAATCACCCAGCCCGCGGCCCGAATCCCGCTGCCCCTCTACAGCTTCCCGCACCTGGTCTACACTGACCAGACCTTCCCCGACCAGCAATTTTGCCAGTTGCAGTCCCATATAATTTAGGATTGAGCAAATATCATGCCATGGCGGTTAATAATGATAAGTATCCATGAATTCTCAATATTTAATTTGCCGGAACCGCATCCGCGAGCCTGCCTCATGTGACAAAAAACGTCATCTGAGAAATTTATGCGCACCAACGCCT
>JAGVLR010000003.1 GCA_020054175.1 Candidatus Dadabacteria bacterium | reverse complement strand
TAGAGGAAGGTGGCGTGGAGGCGGGTGATGGGCTCGATCCTGCCTTCGCCGAGGATATAGCGCGAGAGGTAGTATTCCGTCGGGGATATGGCGCCCCCTCCCCTTTTCTGGTTGGCGACGGAGCAGTATATCTCGCGGCCGTCGCCGCTTACGCCGTGAACGGTGCTTATCCAGGCTTTGACTTCGTTCGGATCGGCGGCGACGGTGTCGACGCCCACGATTATTTCGTCCGCGCCGGTGGAAAGATCGATGCGGCGGACCGAGTCCCACACATAGCCGTCGTAATTGCCGTTGCGCTTCGCGACGCGGATGACGTTCGTGTAAATGTGAGGCGAGGCGGGCGAGAGTACAGGATCCTCGAAGCTGAGGGACGGGTCGTCCGGCGTAACCTTGCCGTATTTCTCTTCGGAGATGCGCCTTCCCCACAGGCTCTTTATGCCGTATCCGCCGCCGATGCTTTTATAGCAATGGGCGAGCAGTGTCCCGGAATGGGCGTCGAAAAACAGCTGCAGAAAATTGCTCTCCCCCAAGATCCCCACAAGCTCCCAATCGATTCTCATAGCGTTCCTTGCGCAGTCGTAGTTGTGTGTCTGGCTTGTTGTACGGGTTGACGGGTGCAAAAACGCGTTCAGGCTCCCCTCAGAAAATCATTATGTAGACTCGGGCTGGGGTTGTAAAGTCTTAAATAAGTACGAGATTTTTAATTTCGACATAAGACTAAAACAAGACCTTTTACGCGAAAGGGCTCTAAACAGGGGGGTGTATGACGTAGCGAAGAGAGCCTTCATGCTTCCAGGCGGCTGAAATTACACACAGGCAGACAGCCACCTTTCAATGACAGAGACGACGTAATCCCTTTCGTCAGCGGTGAGCTCGTGGCCTTCGCGGGGGATGGCGTGCCACTTTTCGAGGCACTTCCGGCAGCAGGTGGCAGTCGCGTGCTGGGCGATGAAAACGAGGTGGTTACGCATCGGGGTCTGCCGCCCGTCGTTGGGTATTTCGGCAGGGGCGAGGCGCTCGTCGACGAACGCGCGGGCGTGGACGAGGACGGTATCCATGCCCTTCGAGCGGAGATATTCGAGCTCCCTCTGGCGGAGCCGAAAGCGCGACCGGAACGCGGACTTTCCTAGCCGCTCGAAGAGACTGTCGAGATTTCGCATTAGTATCCGCCGGAGCCGGTTCCACGGCAGGGGAAAGGGCTCCGGCGCGCGGGAAACTTTTACGGAGTTATGACGACCTTTATCGCGTTCTCGGCCTTACTGTCCATGAGCTCGTAACCGCGAGGGGTATCGGCCAGCGGCAGGTCGTGCGTTATGACAGCCGTCGGGTCGATCTTACCGTTCTGTATAAGCGGCAGGAGCTTCCGAATATAGTTCTTCGCCGGGCAGACGCCGCCCCGGAACGTGAGGTCTTTAAGGTAAAAATCGAGCATCGGTATAGGAAGCTCCTGGACCATGAAACCGATGAACGATATCGTTCCGCCGGGCCTCGCTACTTTGATCGAGTCGAGGACGGCCTGGTTCGAGCCGATGCATTCGAGGGCGACGTTCACACCCTCGCCGTGCGTGAGGTTCATTATCTGTTCGATGTGGTCGCCGTTCTTCGAATTTATGACATGGTCGGCGCCGAGCTTCTTCGCGAGGTCGAGCCTGAAATCGTGGTGGCCGACGGTTATGATCTTCGAAGGCCCGAAGAGCTTGGCCGAAGCGGTGGCGAGAAGCCCGAGCGGCCCGTCGCCGAATACGACGACAGTATTGCCCGGCTTGATGTTGCCCCACTCCGCGCAGAAATATGCCGTCGAAAATATATCCCCGAGGAAAATGACGCTGTCGTCGAGAGATTCGTCGGGCACCTTTTCGAGGGTCGTGTCGGCGAACGGGATGCGGACGTACTCCGCCTGGCCGCCCCAGAATCCGCCGAGCGCCTCTCCGAAGCCGAAGCATCCGCCGCCGCCCGTGCACGCCGTGGGATAGCCGTTACGGCAGTTGGAGCAGATGCCGCAGCTTACCCAAAACGGGGCCACGGCCTTGTCGCCCTTCTTGAAGTTCTTTACGCCCTTGCCGGCTTCCTCGACGACGCCCATGAACTCGTGGCCGACGACGAAGCCCTGGTCTATCGGGATGTTGCCTCTATAAAAGTGCAGGTCGGAGCCGCAGATCGCGCTCTTCGTGATTTTCAGTATTACGTCGCCGTCGCTTTTCATGACCGGGTCGGAAACCGTTTCGACTCTCACGTCTCTTGCGCCGTGGTATACGTTAGCCTTCATTAGCCTTGCCTCCGTGCGTGTTTTAGTAAGATGTTAACCAATGTGATTGTATCTGCAAACGTAGCTTCCGCAGCCGGCCGCCCTGCCCTACTTGTCCATTTTCTCCACCCACTTCGAGCGCCACTCCGGCGCGTCGAACGACTGACACCAGTAAGCCGTTTCCCTGGCTATCTTTCCGCCCCTGAACTCGAACACGAAAGCGCACTTGTAGACAGCGTCGCCGCCGTAGTCGAGCGTGGCCTCGGCCACTACTACGTCGCCCGCGCTGATCATACGCCGGGGCTTGATCCTGGGCAATCCCGGGAATGCGGCGTATATCGCCCGCCTGTTGTCGCCGCCGACTATTCTCTCGCCCGACTGCGGCCAGTCCATGACAGCGTCTTCGTGAAAAAGCTCGTCCATTACCGCCACGTTACGATCGTTGATGCAGCCGATGAGCCTCTCTACGACCTTTTCGTTCTCCCTCTCCGCCATAGCGCTTCCTCCCTCAGGAACCTGTAAACAAGGCCCCATAGACGAGACTATAGAAGATAGGGCGGTATGAAGTCAATGGGATTTTAACGAAGCGGATGGCTGGAGAAGTCGACGAATAATGAAGGCCCGGAACGGGTCCGCATTGACGTTAATAAACGTCTTGGGACGAGGAAACGGACCCGCGTTCCGGGAAACCGCGCACGGCGTATATAGATATATAATTTAAAAATGCGCGGGCACGCTCCCCAACGCACCCGCTTCTGAAAACCGAGCCGTCAGCTCGTGCTCAGAAGGTCGCAGTATATGTCGAACGCGGTTACCGTGTTCTCGAATGCCTGCTTCCGACACTGTCTGATGTTTTCGGCGAGCGCCTCGGCCTTCTTCTTTTTGATTTCGATTATCTCTTTCCCCAATCCGCTGAGGTGCTCAAGCTGATTGACCATATAGGGATTGAGCTGCCTCCGGAACGGCCCCAGGTGTTTCATCTCGAATACGTTCTTTAGGAAATCGAGGTATCCGAGATGAGCGGCCAGCCCCATCACGAGGCATGCATCGGCGGCGGTGCCGACTTGCTTGAATGTTTCGACGCCCATGCCGAAAAAGTTCTTGCATGCGTCCTTCATCACGGCCGCCGCGGCTGTTCTGTCCCTTGCTGTTTCATCGGCGACTTCCGCTGCGTTAATTCTTACGACTTTCATTTTCATACCGCGCCTCCTTG
>JAGVLR010000008.1 GCA_020054175.1 Candidatus Dadabacteria bacterium | reverse complement strand
TCACACCACCTCTGGGGCCAGGGAAATAATTTTCATAAACCCTTTCGTCCTGAGTTCCCTCGCTATCGGTCCGAATACGCGCGTTCCTACCGGCTCGTTATCCTTATTTATGAGAACTGCAGCGTTGTTGTCGAACCTTACGTAAGAGCCGTCCACCCTTCTCTGCTCTTTCCTGGTGCGGACGATAACAGCCCTGTGCACCGTCCCCTTATCCACCTTCGAGCTCGGTATGGCTTCCTTCACGGAAACGACTACCACATCGCCGAGCCTTGCGTACTTCCTCCGCGTGCCGCCCAGAACCTTTATGCAGTAAAGCCTCTTTGCACCGGTGTTATCAGCTGAATCCAGATATGTAGACGACATTATCACCGCTGCTCACCCCCTGCCGGATCGGCCTCATGCTCTATATCAATCTGTATACCGTGCTCAATAATCCTGCTGACCCTCCACCTCTTTGTCTTGCTGACGGGCCTGGTTTCGATTATGAGCACCTTGTCCCCGACCTTGCACTGCTCGTTCTCGTCGTGGGCCTTGAACTTGGTATTCCTTTTTACCGCCTTTTTATACCTTGGGTCCTTCTTTATCTGTATCACGTCGACGACGACCGTCTTGTCCATCTTGTCGCTGATAACAGTGCCGACCTTAGACTTATATTTCCCTCTAGGCATTACTTAACTTCTCCTGTGCTGAGTTCCTTTTCCTTCTTGATCGTCAGGAGACGAGCGAGTTCTCTCTTCAAAGTCCTTATCCTCGTCACGTTGGTCGTCTGCTGAGTGCTTATCTGAATCCTGAGGTTGAATATCTCCTCGGTCAGCTCGACCCTCTTCTTTTCGAGCTCGTTGTCGCTGAGTGCCCTTATGTCGCTTGCTTTCATCCGAGTATGTCTCCCTCGTGTCGGGTTACGAGCCTCGTCTTTACAGGCAGCTTGTGAGAAGCGAGCCTGAAGGCCTCTTTCACCAGCTCCATATTAAGACCGCTTATCTCGTAAATCATCGTTCCTCTTTTTACGGGCGCGACGTAGCTGTCGACGTCGCCCTTTCCTTTACCCATCCTCGTTTCGGCCGGCTTCTTCGTTATCGGCTTGTGGGGGAATACCCTTATCCAGAGCTTCGCACCCCTTCTGACGTGGCGGGTTATCGCGATACGGGCGGCCTCTATCTGGCGCGAAGTGAGTTTGCCGGATTCGATAGCCTGAAGGCCGTACTCGCCGTAAGCCATCGAGGCCCCTTTCGTGGCCTTGCCCTTGATCCTGCCCTTATGCAGTTTTCTGTATTTAGTGCGTGCCGGTTGCAGCATTTATATCACCTACAATACCTGTTTATGATGTTTTCTTTCGATTATCTCGCCCTTGAATATCCACACCTTGATTCCGATTATTCCGTAGGTCGTATTAGCCTCGGCAAAGCCGTAATCAATATCGGCCCTTAAAGTCGCGAGCGGCACCCTGCCTTCCCTGTACCACTCTCTCCTGGCGATTTCCGCGCCTCCGAGCCTGCCCGAAGCCATTATCTTCACGCCTAGGGCGCCAAGCCTGAGGGCTGACGATATGCCCCTTTTCATCGCGCGCCTGTAAGCTACGCGGCGCTCTATCTGAAGGCCGACGTTTTCGGCCACGAGCTGCGCGTCCACCTCGGGGCGCTTCACTTCGCGTATGTCGAGGTAAATGTCCTTACCCGTCATCTTCGCGAGTCTCTGCCTCAAAGACTCTATCTCCTGTCCCTTCCTCCCTATTATCATCCCCGGACGTGCCGCGTTGATGATTATCCTCACCCTCTCGGAAGCCGCCCTTTCGAGTTCTATCTTCGATATCGCCGCCTGATAGAACTCCTTCTTGATCAGCTTCCTGATCTTGAGGTCCTCGTGGAGGAGCTTCGTGTACTTCCCCTTCTCCGCAAACCACTTGGAGTCCCACGTTTTGGTGATTCCCAGTCTAAGCCCTATAGGGCATACTTTCTGACCCAATTTATAGCCCCCTCTCATCAAGCACTATTGTTATATGGCTCATTCTCTTTTTCCTCGAAGCCGCCCTTCCTCTCGCCCTGGCGCGGATCCTCTTGAGCGTCGGGCCCTTGGAAGCATAGGCCTCCTTGATGTAAAGCGAGTCGGTATCTCCGTGCCCCTTCTCGGCGGCGTTGGCTACTGCCGATTTCAGGAGCTTCGCTATATCCGGAGCGGAGCGCTTGTTAAGCGAGGAGAGGAGCGTAAAAGCATTCTCGACTGCCGAGCCCCTGATAAGCCCGAGCACCGGACCCAGTTTTTTAGGTGAAGATCTGTAATATTTCTTTACGGCCTGTGAAACCATGATCTATCCTTCTGCTATTTTTTCGCTTTCGTGATTTTCGCCTTTTTGTCGCCCGAGTGTCCGGTGAACGTCCTCGTCGGTGAGAACTCACCGAGCTTGTGCCCGACCATGTGCTCCGTAACGTAGACGGGTATGAACTTTCTCCCGTTGTACACAGCAAATGTGAGCCCTATCATATCGGGGATCACCATCGAGCCCCTCGACCACGTTCTTATTATCCTCGAGCCCCCGGCTGTTTTTTCGGCCTCTACCTTCTCCAAAAGCCGGCTGCTGACAAAAGGTCCTTTCTTGCTTGATCTCGGCATAGATACTCCTTAATCCATTCCGTAACCGATTCTTCTGCGCTTAACGATAAATTTATCGGTTCTCTTGTTCTTTCTGGTTTTATATCCGATCGTTATCCAGCCCCAGGGCGAAACGGGATGCGGGTTACCCTTGGAAGCCTTACCCTCGCCGCCGCCGTGCGGATGATCGACAGGGTTCATCGCGACGCCCCTGACATGCGGACGCTTGCCGATGTGCCTCTTTCTTCCCGCCTTACCGTAAGAGACAAGCTCGTGCTCGCTGTTCCCTATCCTGCCGACAGTCGCCATGCAGTCGAGATGAACGAGCCTTATCTCGCCGGAGGTAAGCTTTATCTGTGCGTAATCTCCGTCCTTGGCCGCTATCTGCGCCGAGGCTCCCGCCGCGCGCACCATCTTGCCGCCGCCGCCCGGTTTGAATTCTATGTTATGAACTACCGTACCCACCGGAATATTCCTCAGAGGAAGCGCGTTTCCGATCGTAACCTCGACATTCGGGCCCGACATTACAACGCTGCCTACCGCTACACCTTCCGGGGCGAGTATGTATCTCTTCTCTCCGTCGGCATAAGAAACGAGCGCGGTTCTGGAAGAACGGTTCGGGTCGTACTCTATCGAAACCACCTTTCCGGGGACGTCCGTCTTATTCCTCTTGAAGTCTATAATCCTGTAAAGACGCTTGTTGCCGCCGCCCCTCTGAAAGCTCGTAACCCTTCCCTGCGAGTTCCTGCCGCCGGTCTTCTTTACAGGAGAGGTAAGCGGTTTATAGGGTTTATCTGTCGTTATGTCCGAGTAATCGGAGCCAGACCTGAATCTAGTGCCCGGGCTTGTCGGACGGAATTTTTTAATACCCATTTTTTAAACTCCCTCGAATAACTCTATTACGCCTTCCTTAAGCTCGACGTAAGCCTTCTTTATGGAAGACTTCTTCCCGGAAATGCGGCCGGATCTCTTTACGGCCTTACCGGTGGTTACGAGCGTCCTGACCTTTCCAACCTTAACCTTGAAAATCTTTTCCACCGCGTCCTTTATTTCCTGCTTGTTACACCTCTTGTCGACTGAGAAAACGTACCAGTTCTTTTCTCTCGCGTCAGAGGACTTTTCAGTAACGAGCGGGCGCTTTATTATCTGTCTCGGGTCTTTCAATTCTTGAGGACCTCCTGAGCTCTTTCGAGTGAATCCTGCGTCATGACGAGTGCGTCGTACTTCAGGATATCGTATACGTTAAGCCCCTCTACCCTTATCACCTTCACATTCGGAATATTACGGGAAGACTTCAAAAGGTTCTCGTTCATCCCGCCCACGATTATAAGCGCGGACTTGAGCTCGAATTTCTTTATAAAGTCCGCCACCTGCTTCGTCTTTATGGCCGGGAGCTCGAACCCGTTAAGGCCGAACAGAACCCCCTCGCCGAACTTCAAGGAAAGCGCGCTTATAAGGGCCTGCTTCCTGGTCTTCTTGTTTATGGAATAAGACCAGTCTTTCGGCTTCGGCCCGAATATTATCGCACCCTTACGCCACTGGGGAGCCCCGATGCTTCCCTGGCGCGCCCTGCCGAGGTGCTTCTGTTTCCACGGCTTCTTACCGCCGCCGCTTACCTCGCCCCTCGTCTTCGTGGACGAAGTACCGGCCCTTCTCTTCGTCAGCTGCCAGTTGACTACCGCGTGAAGAAGATGCTTTCTTACAGGGGCTTCGAATATTCCGGGATCGAGGTCGAAGCTTCCGACCTTCCCCTTATCGATGTTATATATTTCAAGCTGCGGCACTTGGTCTGCCCCCTTTGCTGGTTCTCTTTATTATTACGAGGCCTCCGTTCGGCCCGGGCACCGATCCCTTGATAACGATGAGGTTCCGCTCGGCGTCAACCTTGAACACCGTAAGCCCCTGCATCGTCACCCTTTCGTTACCCAGGTGTCCGGCCATGCGCTGCCCCTTCCAGACCCTTGCAGGGTAGGAGTTGGATCCTATGCCGCCCGGTCTCCTGTGAGCCATGCCGCCATGCGAAGCCGGCTGACCTCTGAAGTGGTGCCTTTTCATCGCCCCGGCAAACCCTTTACCCTTGCTGGTTCCGACGACGTCTACAGTTTCGCCTTCCGTGAACACGTCCGCTTTGATTTCGTCGCCGGGGTTGTAATCATCGCCCCCCGCGGAAAATTCGACGATGTGCTTTAACGGAGAGACGCCCGCTTTCTTGAAGTGGCCGAGCATGGGCTTATTCACCCTCTGCGGCTTTGCGTCGCCAAACCCCACCTGAACGGCTTCGTAACCGTCTTTCGCGGCGGTTTTCTTCTGGAGAACATAACAGGGACCCGCTTCGATAACAGTAGCGACGACGGCGTTCCCGTTGTCCAGAAAATATTCGGTCATCCCGACTTTCTTACCTAGAATTCCCTCTATCATTATCAAGATCCTGTCAGTTTTATCTCTACTTCCACTCCGGAAGCGAGGTCGAGTTTCATAAGTGCGTCGATTGTCTGTTGCGTGGGCTCAAGAATGTCCACGATCCTCTTGTGCGTTCTGACCTCGAAATGCTCCCTCGAGTTCTTGTCGACGTGGGGCGACCTGAGCACGCAGTAGCGGCTTATGTGAGTCGGGAGCGGCACGGGCCCTGCGACCCGGGCACCCGTCCTCTTTGCGGTGTCCACGATTTCGACCGAAGACCTGTCGAGCAGTCTGTGATCGAACGATTTCAGTTTAATCCGTATTTTAGCAGCGCGATTCATTTATCAATTCCCTTTAACGCGATCACTCCACGATTTTGGTAACAACGCCGGCGCCTACCGTTCTGCCGCCTTCCCTGATTGCGAAACGCAGCTGCTCTTCAAGCGCTACAGGCGCTATAAG
>JAGVLR010000009.1 GCA_020054175.1 Candidatus Dadabacteria bacterium | reverse complement strand
CTCGGGCTCACATTATATATCTTCTCTATTACTTTAAGGAACGGGTCCGGCGGGCGTGTCCGCCCGGATTCCCAGCTTAGAACCGTGTTGAGCGATTTTCCAATCCCCTTGCCGAAATCTTCCTGGTTGAGATCGAGCGCCTCCCTCAGGAGCTTCAGCCTCTTGCCGATTTCATTATTCTGATTCAAATTTTCTCCCCCTATTCACAAAACTGTGATAATTGGCCTTGACAAATTCCCAGAACTGTGAAATTATTATACGTAGTGAATATCACAATGTCTATACTAATACACAATATTGTGAATTGCAAGTATGAATCTGGGAATATTCGGGGAACGGTTGTTCGCGGGATTGGGAACCGCACCACGTGCGGAGGAGTTCGACGTAGCGAATCCAGTGCCGGAATCGTTCACAGTGCGAATGGCGAATGTAGCGATGGTCAAAGCAAAGCGCATAAAACAGAATTCAATATAAGGAGGGGATGGAATGGGACGTATAGAGCACATTACGACACAGCAGATCATAGGCGAGTGGGGCAGCATCGAGAAGTTCGCGGCGTCGCACGGGGTGAGTCCGGCGTCGACGAAGATGGTGATTTACGTCGAGGGCGCGCGGAGCAGGCCCGTCGAGGACGCGCTCAGGAAGTACGGATATTTGAACCTTCTTCGGTTCGAGAAGGAACTAAGAAGGAGAGGGCGGACTTTTTCGGACTACGTTTCGGGCGACGGCCTCAATCCGGTCGATCTTATCGAGACTCTGAGAATGAAGGAGGCGCATCAGAACGTGGTAACGGGGCTGAAGAGGGGCGGGTATTGGGCGGTGCTGGAGAAAGAGGTCGGAAACAGCGCCGGTAAAAAGGCGGCGTAGCGGGTGATGGGCGGCCGCGCGGAAGCTGATTTAAGCAGGGCGGCTGCTACGTCGAGAAGCACGCCACGCGTGCGGGAAACCGACGTGTCGAGGGTGTAGATATCATCACCAGCCGCACGAAAAGCGGATCTAGCGAAGTGGCTGCTACGTCGGGTAACACACGATGTGTGTGTGAGCAGGGTGATGGGCGGCTGTAACGGGGGCCGGGGCAGGGCCGGTAAAAATTCATGGCGCGCGGAAGGCGCGCGGACGAGGAGGAAGTCATGAAATACGGATTTTTAAGGTACACGAGTTATTTGGTCCTGGTGTTCGGCTTTCTATATATAAGCTGGCACATGGGGCGGTCGTTCGAGAATGACGGCGGCGCGGACGAGGGCGTTACGATCACGACGTGCAGGGATAGCGGTTATTCGATCGACTGCAGCTCAGTCGAGGTCGGCCTCGGGGACTTCATGCACGTTTACGACACGATGACGGACGAGCTCGACATGCCGGCGCCGGGGGGCGCCGAGCCGAGGCTCGAGTTCACCAAACGGTGAACGCATTGATAACTTTCTCCGGCCGGCCCGCGGTCCGATTGCGCGACAGCCGCGGGGGGACTCCGTAGAGAAAAGCGGAGGGCCGGGGCGCACTCCTTTGAAACGGCTGCGGATGATTCACGCGCGGGGCTGCCGGGCCCTGGCGAAATCTCCGGGCGAGGGAAGGGGCGGGTATGGGGCGCACCACGTGCGCAGGAAACCGGCGTAGGCAAGGGGTGGAGATATAGTTGGCGACTGTGCGAACGGAGGGTATAGCAGGGAAGTTGCTATATCTAAAAAGGGGGGCAGGTCACACCTGCCGGAAGCCGGTGTAGCAGGGGACTAACCGATCTTTCCAAGAGAGTCCCTTCTCCCCGGCGTGGAACGGATGCGAACGAGTGAGCATCCGGTTGTCGCTGAAGAAGGCGCAGGAGATTACGCAGTAGGTATGGCAGTTGAAAGAATTGAAACAGGACAGGATGAGGGGGAAGAGATAGTAAAGGTGAAGAGTGTGAACAGGCCATCGACGGCTAAGGCGAGAACGCTGCGAAGGAAATTCACTGATGCCGAATTGAAGTTGTGGAATCACCTTCGCGGAAGACGAATCGGCGGTGAGAGATTCCGGAGACAGCAGCCGCTCGGGAGATATGTAGTGGATTTCGTATGTCTTGAAAAAAAGTTGATAGCCGAGGTTGACGGTGGACAGCACGCAGCACCCGAGTATGACAAGGAAAGGACGATATGGCTGGAGTCGGAGGGGTTCCGAGTGATTCGGTTCTGGAACAATGAGGTGCTAAAGGATCAAGAGGGTCTGTTGGATGCCATATACAAAGAATTAAAAAACTCACCCTCACCCCAACCCTCTCCCCTCAAGGGAGAGGGAGAAAGATTAGCGAAAGCCGGTATGGGGACTAGTGCTATCGGCGAGAGGTGTCCGGATGCTCACTCGTTCGCATCTGTTCCCTCAAGGGAGAGGGTGAAAAAGCAGGCGAGATGGGATTGGAGCGGAGGATATAGGAAGGACGGGATGAAAAGGAAGCGGTCGGAATCACTGGAACGGGTTGGGAATATTCGATGGGTACGATCCGGTGATCGAGTCGATGCTCCTTGAATGGGAGGTCGAGCGGCGCACCACGTGCGCAGGAAATCGACGTAGCAGCGGCGGAGATGATATCTCCCGCACTGCGAACGTTGGATGCAGCAGAGATGGAAATATGACCGGCGATTGTGCGAGTGGCGGAGGCGACATGGAAATTGTTGTGTCTAAAAGCGGGGCTGCTGATACGTCGAAGGACACACTACACACATCATGTGTGCAGGAAGCCGGTGTAGCGTGGGATGAACAAAGCAGAGTGAAAGAATTTAGAGACGTTGTCTGAATAAAGGCACATTATGCGAATCATGCGGGAAGGAGAAGAGCGGTCTGAAATGAGAAGGGATACGTGGGAAAGCTTGCTGACGAAGAAGGGTTACATGCGCGTGCCGAGGGCGCTCCGGCTGCGGCGCGCCGAGCTGGGGCTCACCAATAACGAATATACCATATTGCTGGACTATGTTGACTATTACACCTACTGCGGAACCGAGAACCCGTACAGGCACCTCTCGGAGGTGAACGGGATGAGCGAGCGTTCCATACGCAGGGCGCTGGCCGCGCTGGAGCAGAAGGGGCTCCTCACACGGCGTGTTCTCCGGCGCGATAACGGGCGCGTGAACGGCGTCGTCTTCAGCCTTGACGCGCTCGTCAGTAAGCTCTCGGCCCTCATGACGAAATCTTCACCCACAGCGGGTGAAGAAAGCGTCAGGGACGTGGGTGAAGAAAGGTTCAGCCCAAATGAATTAGAAGAGTTTATATCAGGAGAAGATGATAAGAAGAACAGCGCTTCGCGCGTCGTAACCGGTGAAAAATTACGCCTGCATTCGGAGAGTCTTAAAGGCTTGTTCGGAGAGGAGACGGTACGGGGTGCTGAGAGCTCAGATCATGCTGCGCAGGGAGGGCGCGGCGGCACGGGCGGAGCGGCCCGCTCCGGAGGTAAGGCGGGCCGCCGTCCTTCGCCGTCCGGATCGCGTCCCGGCATTTCGAGGCTGTCGCAGCCGCTGCCTGGCCCGGTCGTCCACAGAAAGAGCACGGCGAGCGGCGGGGCGTATTCCCCGGCCAGGTGGTACGACACCGTCTTCGCCCGGATGTACGAGACGGCGGCGGGGCAGCCTGTCCTCAAGGGCGGGCGCGAATACAGGGCGGCGGTCGCGTATTTCGTGAGACTCTCGGCCCTTAACCCCGGGCTCGGCTCGCAGGAAATCTTCAAGAGGGCGACGGCGGGGGCGGAGCTGATGATTCGCTCGCAGATGGAGGGCGGGGTTTTCGGATGGATGCACAAGCCGCCCGACATATGCGTCCTCTCGGGCCAGGCGCAGTCTGTCGATTACCACCTTCGGCTGCGTGAGTCCGAAGGCGGCGGGGGAGGGCGTGCGAACGGCGGTGCGGGCGGTTCGGCGGACGGAGGGGATGTGAGAGAAAGCGCATTACGGCACATAGAACGAATCGAGGAGGCAAGCAATGAAAGGGAACAGTACGCAAGGGTTTTCGGCGAGCTCCG
>JAGVLR010000214.1 GCA_020054175.1 Candidatus Dadabacteria bacterium | reverse complement strand
GGAGACAGGGTTATCGACTTTTCGAAGAGCGAGGATATATACGGCTCTCCGCCGCACAGGACGATCGCTTATTCGGAATTCTTTCTGATGGAGATCGGGCTCGCATTAAAAAAGAGGGACGTTGCGCTCTCCGACGGGATTGCTTTCCATCCGACAGGCGGGCTTACTGGAAGGCTCCTGTCGAGTCTTAAATTCGGGCTCACTTCGGCGCAGAGGCGCGTCCTCTCCGAGATCGAGGGGGATATGAGGTCTCCCCGTCCGATGAACAGGCTCCTTCAGGGGGACGTCGGGAGCGGGAAAACAATAGTTGCGATAATGTCTATGCTGAGCGCCGTCGAGAGCGGATACCAGGCCGTTCTAATGGCCCCGACGGAGATACTCGCCGAGCAGCATCTGTCATCGGTCATAAATTACATGAAGGGCATGGGCGTCCGGGTCGTATTCCTCAAGAGCGGGATGGGGAAGCGTGAAAAAAACACGTACTATAAGGCGCTCGCGTCGGGCGAAGCGCAGATCGCCGTCGGGACGCACGCCCTGCTCCAGGAGAAGGTGGATTTCAAAAACCTCGGCCTCGTCGTAATCGACGAGCAGCACAGGTTCGGAGTGCTCCAGAGGGCGAGCCTCATGGGGAAGGGCGTAAATCCGGATGTGCTCGTAATGACTGCCACTCCCATACCGAGGACCCTTGCGCTCACTGTCTACGGGGACCTAGACGTGTCGGTTCTCGACGAGATGCCGCCCGGCAGGAAGGCCGTTAAAACGCGCGTATTCTACGATCAGAAGGGCTCCCGCGAGAAGGCGTACGGCATAGTCAGAAAAGAGGCGGAGAAGGGGAGGCAGGCGTATGTCGTCTATCCGATGATAGAGGAGTCGGAGAACCCCGATTTTAAAAACATTAAGTATGCGACCCGAATGGCCGAAGAGCTCGGGAATGAAATTTTCCCCGAGTTCAAGGTCGGTCTTCTTCACGGGAGGATGAAGCCGGAGGAGAAGGACGCCGTGATGAGGCGGTTCATCGCACGGCAGGTGGATATACTCGTCTCGACGACTGTGATAGAGGTAGGCGTGGACGTTCCCAATGCGACAGTGATGGTTGTAGAAAACGCCGAGAGGTTCGGGCTCACGCAGCTTCATCAGCTTAGGGGGAGGATAGGGAGGGGAGGGCACGATTCCTTCTGTATACTGATTTCGGGCTTCAAGCGCTCCCAGGATGCCGACAAGCGGCTCTCCATAATGGAGGAGACGAGCGACGGGTTCAGGATCGCCGAGGCCGACCTTACAATAAGGGGCCCGGGCGATTTCCTCGGGACGAAACAGTCGGGCCTGCCGGAGTTCAGGTTCGCGGATATATTAAGGGACTGGCGGATACTCGAAGAAGCCAGGGACGACGCGTTCAGGCTCGTGTCGGAAGATCCAAGGCTTTCGAAATATCCGGGACTCCTGGAAGAGGTTACGAGAAGGTACGGGAGCGTATTCGAGCTGCCGGGAATATCCTAATATCCTAAGCCCGGGCCTTCTCTTTAGCTATTCACCGTTTTAACTTTCACAAAAAAAACGCCCGGCGCTGCATGACACAGGCCGGGCGTCGATTCTTTATTTGTTTTTTACAATCTTGATTATCCTTCGAGAAGGAGCGATTCAGGATCTTCGATGAGCTCCTTAATCTTCACGAGGAACTGCACCGCTTCGCGTCCGTCGACGATGCGGTGGTCGTAGCTGAGAGCGACGTACATCATCGGCCTTATCTTAACTTCGCCGTTAATCGCCATGGGGCGTTCTTCTATTTTATGAAGACCGAGAATACCGACCTGCGGCGGGTTTAATATCGGCGTGCTCATCAGCGAGCCGAATATGCCGCCGTTGGTGATTGTGAACGTGCCGCCCATGATTTCGTCGAGCGTTAGGGCGTTGGCTTCGGCCCTTTGTGCGTAGTCCTTTATTTTCTTTTCTATGTCGGCGAAGGACATGCTGTCGGCGTTTCTGAGGACCGGTACGACGAGGCCTTCGGTTGCTCCTATTGCGACGCCTATGTCGTAGTAGTGCTTTATAACCATGTCGTCGCCTTCAATGTCGGCGTTTACCTGCGGGAACGCTTTGAGCGCGCCTATGGACCCCTTTACGAAGAAGGAGTTGAGGCCAAGATTAACCCCGTACTTTTCCTTGAATGTGTCCTTTCTCCTCTTCCTGAGATCCATTACAGCGCCCATGTCTATCTCGTTGAAAGTCGTGAGCATGGCCGTGGTCTGAGTGGCCTCGAGCATGCGGCGGGCTATGGTCCTTCTTCTGCGCGACATCTTTACGCGTTCTTCGCGTGCGTCGCGTGCTATGTGTAGTATGGCCGGCGCTTCCTTAGGGGCCTGTATGACAGCGGTGGACGCGCTCTTCGCGGGCTCCGCGGGCGCTTCCTTCGCGGGCCTTGCCGCTTCTTTCTGTATGTGGACCTCTACGTCTTCTTTGGTAACGCGGCCGCTGGGCCCTGTGCCTTCGACCTTCGAAAGATCTACGTTATTCTCTTCGGCGACTCGCTTCGCTACCGGCGTAACCTTTTCCTGCGGTGTTTCCTTTTGCGCTTCTTTCACAGGCTCGGGCTCCGGCGTTTTGGCCGTTTCCTTAGCCGGGGCTTCCGCTCCGGCCTTACCTTCTTCTATTACGGCAAGCACTTCTCCCACTTCGACGTCTTCGCCGTCCCCTTTCAGGATTTTGGAAAGGACGCCCTGCTTCTCGGCTGCGATTTCGAAGTTGGCCTTCTCGGTTTCGAGCTCGACGAGAGATTCGCCTATCTTCACCGCATCTCCTTCGGCCTTAAACCACCTTACTATGGTGGCTTCGACCACCGATTCTCCCAGCTCCGGAACTTTAACGTCTATAGCCATGTTCTTTTCTCCAGTTTTTATACGTTTCTTACCCAGGTGATGCCGAGCTCGTCCAGATTGGGCAGAGGCTTCCCGATCATGAAGGCCTGTTTTATCAAGGCTTCCTGATTAATTCTGTGCATGGAAGCCAGCCCTTCTGATGGGCTCGAATTCCGTCTCCTGCCCAAGTAGTGAAGCGGGATACGGCCGTTTATAAACATCTTCAGAAAGGGATACATGAACATCCAGGCGCCCATGTTCTCGGGTTCTTCCTGAAGCCACACTACTTCCTTCAGCTTTGGATATCTTTCGAGCACTTGGGTGAGCTTTTTCGTAGGAATCGGATAAAGCTGCTCCACCCTCGCTATAGCTATGTCTTTCGAGTTCTGCTTTCTTTCTTCGCTGGATATGAGGTCGACGTAGACCTTGCCGCTGCAGAGTATGAGTCTCTTTACTGATTTGGCCTGCTTATCGTCTATGTCGTCGTCGATCACGGGCTGCCACGCGCCTTCAGCGAGGTCTCTCGGGGTCGAAAATATCATCTGGTTCCTGAGGAGACTCTTGGGGGTTAATACTATCAGCGGAAGAGGGTCTTCCATAAGCACCCCGGCCTGCCTTCTCAGGAGATGGAAGTACTGCGCCGACGTGGTGTAGTTCGCTATGCGCATGTTGGCTTCGGCCGCGGAGTTCAGGAACCTTTCGAGCCGCCCGGAGGAATGGTCCGGCCCCTGGCCTTCATAGGCGTGCGGCAGAAGGAGGACGAGCGAAGGTGTCTGCCCCCACTTCGCGCGCGCGGAGACGAAGTATTCGTCTATTATCGTCTGCGCGCCGTTGATAAAGTCGCCATATTGCGCTTCCCATATGACGAGCCTTGCCGGCTCCTGTATGTTGTAGCCGTATTCGAAGCCTATACATGCGTTTTCCGTAAGCGGGCTGTTATATATTTCGAATGCCGCCCTCGACTGGGGAAAACTCTGAAGCGGCGTTTAGGACGTGCCCTTCTCGAAGTCGTAAAGCACGGCGTGCCTGTGACTGAAAGTTCCGCGCTCGCTGTCCTGCCCGGTAAAGCGGATTGGAGTGCCGTCGGCAAGGATCGATGCAAGAGCCAGATCCTCGGCCGCCGACCAGTCTATCGTCTTTTCGTCGATGTTTGCGAACGCCGATTCCCTTCTTTCCCTCGCACGTCTCAGCTTCGAGTTGATTGTAAAATCCTCGGGGAGTTTGAGGAGGGCCGAGTTTATGCCACGGAGCTCTTCAAGAGGGACGGCCGTTTTTGTTTTCTGCGCCGCGCCTGCCGGAGGCTTCACCGCGAGCGCCTCTTCCGGTATATCGTCCGGAGTGAGGGACTCGAAATCGCTGTGAAGCGCTTCGTTGTACTTGTTTACGAGCTCTTCCGATTCGTCGGCTGTAATTGTCTTTCTTTCAATCAGTTTAGACGCCCAGATTTCCCTGACCGTCGGATGATTGTCGATTATCTTGTACATCTGGGGCTGCGTGAATGCCGGCTCGTCGGCCTCGTTGTGTCCGTGGCGCCTGTAGCCTACAAGGTCTATAACGAAGTCCTTGTGGAAGCGGGTCTTGTAGGCAAACGCAAGCCGTGTGCACTCGATGCACGCCTCGGGGTCGTCCGCGTTTACGTGAACTACCGGAATGTCGAAGCCCTTCGCAAGGTCGCTCGAGTATATCGTGCTCCTGCTGTTTTCGGGAAGGGCCGTATATCCGAGCTGGTTGTTCGTTATTACGTGTATGGTGCCGCCTGTATGGTATCCCTGAAGGCCGCAGAGGTTGAGCGTCTCGGCTACGATGCCCTGTCCGGGGAATGCCGCGTCGCCGTGAACGAGAACTGGCAGGGACGCGTTCGGATCGAATACCGGATTCCCGGGCTTGTCGACGGAAGTTCCGGCGGCTCTCGCCATTCCCTCGACCACGGGATTCACGGATTCGAGGTGGCTCGGGTTCGGCGACAGTATTATCTGCATGTCTATCGCCCTGCCGTTCTTTACGGCGTGGCGGGCGCCTTCGTGGTACTTGACGTCTCCCGTCCATCCCATGAAGTCGCGGAAGTCCCTCTGGAGTACCGGGTCCTTGAACTTTATGAGCGTGCCCCTGTAGCCCTTGTTGAGTACATGGTGCATCACGTTGAGCC
Source organism: Candidatus Dadabacteria bacterium (assembly GCA_020054175.1). Lineage (GTDB taxonomy): Bacteria > Desulfobacterota_D > UBA1144 > Nemesobacterales > UBA2774 > JADLGH01. Next base: position 4,201 of record JAGVLR010000214.1, on the reverse strand, counting down.
TGCCCCTGTGAGCCATGCCGAGGAGGATGTTGTGAATGCCGGATTCGGCCGAAAGGCCTACTATTTCGTTGAGTATCGGCACGAGCATGTCTACGCCCTCTATCGAGAAGCGGAATTTGCCGGGGAATATGCGGTGAAGGAAACGCTCGAGAACCTCGACCTGTGTCAGGCTTTCGAGGAGCCGTTTTTCGTTTATCGGGTCTTTGGGCGGTCTGAACGAGCCGGTTTCGGCCGCTTCTCTTAACCACTTTCTCTCTTCGAGCGAATTTATGTGGTGGTAGTCGAATCCTATGGTGGAGGAGTATATCGAGCGCAGCTCCTGTATGGCCTCGAGCGCGTTGCCCGCCCTGTCGGCTATGGGACCACCGATGATGCTTGCGGGGAGGCTTCTCAGCTCGTCCTCGGTAATTCCATGAGTCGCCGGGTCGAGCTCCGGGTCGCCCGTGGGGGTGCTTCCGAGCGGGTCGATACCCGCGGCCAGATGGCCGAATGCACGAATAGCCTGGGCGAGGTTGACGGCTCCAACGACCTTCTGGACGTCGAAGTCCGGGGCAGCGGCCTGGCGGCCGTCGCCTATCTCGGGACGCAGTTTGTCGAAAATGTTTCTTGTCGTCGAATCGACGGAATCAGGATCCCTAAGGTAACGCTCGTAGAGGTCAAGTACGTAACCCGAGTTGGGTCCGTGAAAAATGTGCGAAATATCCATATATTTCCCTGTTCAATCAATAGTGTTTATTTCTAAACGGATTGGCTTAAAAACATGAAATTTCGGATAGTATATTAGCATATTAATGTAAATGCCGCAATCTAGCCGTGCCTAAATTTACAGCGATTTTAAGCTTTTGTGTTGACTTTGGACATCGCGGCATAGAGCACTTTATCGTCCCCAGCCGCGAAGGATAGGGGAACCAGAATATCTTGCCCTTTTGCCTCTTATTCCAACGCCTCTGAAAAGCACGAGGCGTAGCCATCTCCGCCGTTAATCTAAAGTATATACTGGTCTTCGGCAAGTAGAAGACGAAGAATGCCGGTTTTTTAAAAAATCTCCTTCATTCGGTTATGCGATTGCCTTACGGGCGCGGCGACGGGCGGCCGGAATTTGCGTTTGGAATAGGGTTCGGCGGCGGTTATTCTATAGTCTCCGTAAAGAGGCGTGCGCCCTTCGAAGCTGGCTCGGGGCCCGGGATTCTGACCCGTATGGTATACGTTCACAATCTAACCAAGAGATATGGCAATCTGACCGCTGTGGAAAATCTTTCCTTTCAGCTCGAAAGGGGGGACGTGCTGGGTTTTCTCGGCCCGAACGGCGCGGGCAAGACCACCACTATGCGCATCATCACCGGCTACATGCCGCCGACGAAGGGGACCGTCCACATAGAGGGCGTAGACATCTTCGACGAGCCGCTCCAGGCAAAGCGCGTGATAGGCTACCTCCCGGAGAATCCCCCGCTCTATAACGACATGACGGTCATGGAGTACCTGACCTTCGTCGCCGATATAAAGCAGGTCCGCCGGAAAGAGAAGAAGAGCAGGATTATTTACGTTATGGAGAAGTGCGGAATATCGGAGGTGAGGCGGCGCATAATCGGCCACCTCTCCAAGGGCTACAGGCAGCGAGTCGGCATCGCGCAGGCCCTCGTGAACAATCCCTCGGTGCTTATACTGGACGAGCCTACCATAGGGCTCGACCCGAGACAGATAATAGAGATAAGGGAGCTTATCAAGAGCCTTTCCGGGGAGAGAACGGTTATATTGAGCACTCACATACTGCCCGAGGTCACAATGATATGCAGCAAGGTTATAATCATAAACCACGGGAAGATCGTGCTCGAAGAGTCTCTTCAAAAGCTATCCGAGGATATGAGTAACGCCGAGAGCATAATTATGCGGACGAGGCAAAACGGGGAAGGCGTTATTGAAAAGGTTCTCGCCCTCGGGGGCATATCGAATGTGAAGCCCGGCGTGGCCGGCGAGTATATAATCGTCCCGAAGAAGGGAGCCGAGGTGAGGGAAGATATAGCGAGGATCGCGGTCGAGGACGACTGGGGGCTTCTGGAGCTGAGACCGGTAACCAACACGCTGGAAGAGGTATTTCTAAAAGTCATATCATCTGAAGAGAATTGAATGGGCGCATTTTATCCTGTATTAAAGCGTGAGCTGAGGTCGTATTTCGCCTCCCCGCTTGCTTATATCATACTCGTGGTCTTTCAGATCATTTCGGCAAGATTTTTCTTCCTGTATCTTCAGGGATTTCTGCAGTTCCAGCTCGACCCGAGCTATCAGCTTCAGACGGGGGACCTCAACCTCAACAACCTCGTGATACTGCCTTACTTCGGGACGATAAGCATTGTACTTCTGCTGATAGTGCCGCTCATTACGATGCGCCTCGTGGCCGACGAAAAGAAAAACTACACGGCGGAGCTTCTTTTCACGTCGCCGATACGAATCAGGACAATAGTGTTCGGGAAATTCATTGCCGCGCTGATACTGCTTATAATGATGCTTCTTCTCTCGTCGGTAAACGTGTTCGTACTGATTGTTCACGGGAACCCCGATTTCGGGGCTGTCTTCGCAGGATACGTCGGGCTCTTTTTACTCGGGGCCTCTTTCCTTTCGATCGGTATATTCGCCTCGTCCCTTACGGACAATCAGCTCATAGCGGCCGTTATCAGCTTCGGCATACTTCTTCTCCTCTGGCTCGTCGGCGCGCTGTCTGACGCCGAAAGCACGATTCTCGGATACCTTTCGGTAATCAACCACTACGAGGATTTCGGAAAGGGAATAATCGACCTTAAGGACGTCGTTTATTACATTTCGCTCATATTTCTCGGCCTTTTCCTGACTTACTCGGCTCTCGAATCGGAGAGGTGGAGATGAAGAGAAGGCGGCTCATTTACGGCACGAACGCACTCGTCTCTATATTGAGCGTCTGCGGAATACTCGTGCTCGTAAATTATATCTTCTTCAAAACCGACATCAGGATCGACATGACGGATTCCAAGCTCTATACGGTTTCCGAGCATACGACAACTGTTATAGACAATATCGACGGCGACATAGAAATAATAGCCTTCTTCAAGGACGTGGGCATCGACAAGGGAGAGTTCCAGGACCTCATAAAGGAATACACCAGGCGGTCGGGGAAGATAAAGGTGAGGTATGTGAATCCCGACAAGGAGCCCGGCATAGCCAAGAAGTACGACATAAAGGAATACGGCACCGTGGCTCTTGCCGACGGTGAGCAGACTATAAAACTGAGACTCACAGACCACCTCTCGGGCGGCATACTGAAAAGCTCCGAGGAAGACATTACGAACGCCATATTCAAGCTCAACAGAAAGGTTAACAAGACAGTCTATTTCATGACGGGCCACGGCGAGCGCGACGTTAACGACGACATAGAGCCCGAAGGGCTCGGGGTATTGAGGAAAGCCCTCGAAGATGAAGGCTACAAGGTGAACGAGCTTCTGCTCCTCCGCGGGGACGGCATCCCCGAGGACAATTCCGTTCTTCTCGTGGCCGCGCCCAAGCAGTCCTTTTCCTTAAAGGAGATAGGCATGCTGAAGAGCTATCTCGATGGCGGCGGGAAGGCCATATTTCTTATAGAGCCGAGGTCGGGCTCGGAGATAGCCTCGCTCCTTAAAGGATACGGGTTCGATATCAGGGACGACATAATAGTCGACCCGAGCTCGAAGCTCGAAGGCGGAGGCGACATAGCGCCGATAGTCGCCCAGTATGCCCACCACGACATAACCGAGGGATTCAGGTTCGCGACCATATTTCCTTATTCACGGAGCATAGCGGCCGCAGAGGCCGACGGGCTCGGTACGGATATCCTCGCGCATACGGGACAGTACAGCTGGTCGGAGACGAATTTCGAGCTCTTCGACCAGGGCGTCGCCCAGCAGGAAGAGGGCGACATGGCGGGGCCGCTCGGAGTTGCGGCGGTCGTCGAGAACGGAAACAACGAGTCACGTATGGCTGTCTTCGGGAGCGTCGATTTCGTATCGAATATCTTCATAGATTTTTCCGGCAACAGAGACCTCTTTCTGAATACCGTGAACTGGGTTTCGGGGGACGAGAACCTTATATCAATAAGACCGAAGGCCGGAAAGGTCGGCAAGCTGGCCATCACGAACAAGCAGACGAACGTAATATTCTTTTTCACTGTAATTATGATTCCGGCTGTTATATTCTTTTC
>JAGVLR010000260.1 GCA_020054175.1 Candidatus Dadabacteria bacterium | reverse complement strand
GGGACCCCCATCCTGACCTTCCCCCGTCTCGGGGGAAGGGATTAAATGTCGCATAGACCTCTACTGCTCGACATCTTCAGACGGTTTTATGTCCTGTACGGTCCCCAGAGAGGATTTTACGCTGAGGTAATATTTCCCCCTGAACCTGAGATCTTCGGGAATGTCGTTTTGCTGCACTACCAGCTTGTATTCTCCGGTTGACGGCAATGTCGCCGCGATTTCAAAAGGCAGCTCGGCAGTGCTGGTTTCTATCGTGGAACTCCCGCTTAGAAGAATCAGAGTAGCCTGCGCTCCGCTATATCCCGCCTCGGGGACTTTTTCAAGAGTAATTACTACATTTTCTCCTTCCGTGCCCTGGAAACTCCATGTATCGCGGTCCCGTCTCGGCTTACTGCTGTCATTCCCGAGAGCTGCCTGCGCGGTTGACGTGTCGGAGTCTCCAACGGCGCGGGCCTGCGTGGTCGATGCGTCGTCGGAGGGATTATCCGGAGTCGCAGTGAGTGAATTCTCAGTGAATGTAATATATACCGCGGTATCCCCTTTTGCGAGCGTAAAATTCCCCCCAATGCATTCCACCGGCGTTGGCGACTGAACGGGACCGGAGCAGTCGGAAACATCGTTTGACAGACAACACTTCCAGGTACCGTAGGGGGAGAATATATCGACATCTACCGTATAAAAGTTATAGTCAACGGCTCCCTCCTTTATAAGACATGATTCACTTGAGTTCAATTCGCAGGCGGCCCTCCACGGACCATGGCAGCATATACTCGTATCTCCGCCGCTATTATTCGTGGCGTAGAAAGGTATGTGCTCCATAGAATACGCTTTAAAAGGGAAAGCGATAATAAAACTCAAAGCTAAAGTTATAAACAGATATCTGAAAAGATTCATGAAATCCCCCTCCTCTAAAATGTACTACGGCACTTAAATTATATTATAACGGTGATTTTTTTTAAATGAATTTAATTCGGCGGTTTCGCCCTTGGGCTTTCAGGCTTCGCATGGCTACGCCCCGACAAGCGCCGCGGCAAGTACAGGCTTGATACTAAAGAAGGCAGGTTTGGAGCTGTACTGGATAAGCGTTTGCACCTCAAGGTGGCGGCGTCCGATTCCTCGCTCGCTCGAAATCGTTGCTCGCAATGACAGATTAATTATCACCCCCACCCTTTATCCCTGTTTTGGTTTCGGATACTTTCGAGTCGTACTGGATGAGCTTCTGTGTAGTCAGCCGAGGGCGTCCGAATGCTCGCTTGCTCGCATTCGTTCCCCGCTGGGGAGAGGGGAATATTTGTAGCAGAGGTAACCCCCATCCTGACCTTCCCCCTTCAACGAAGGGGGAAGGGATGAGAGCGAGGGGTGTCGGCGGATACGATTCGTCTCTTTTGGAGGGGTGGTGAGGATTTAAAGGCAACAGACGCGGGTCGGGTAGTAATTATCGCCTCATGTGCTACGTCGGATTCCTGCACGCGTGGCGCGCCTTGACCGGGGGCGCGTAAACGGGCATTTTGATTGGTTTACAAAATATTGCTTATGTATGAATCACTTATGCGTGGCGCTGTCTCTAACTCACTAAGGACGGGTATAAATTTTATACATGTGGGCATTATGTCATCAAATTTCTGATTACCATGTATACAAAATATGATCCTGGATACGTCGCTGAGCGTCTAAGTCCTGTAAAACATACAATATTTTATGATGGCACGCGTCTTGCCATATTTAGGGCAATCCAAAGATGGAGGAGTACTTTATGAATCTTAAGTTTTTATTGATAGCGGCGCTGATTTTAGGCATCGCGGGCACTACTGCAAGCTACGGCGCGGGAGAGAAGGTAACGATTCGCGCCGGACATTTTCCTAACATTACACACGCACAGGGAGTTATAGGGCAGGCAAGAGGGGATTTCGATAAGGCTTACGGCGACAAGGCGACGGTCGACTGGAAGATCTTCACCGCGGGACCCTCGGCTATAGAGGCCATGTTCGCGGGCGAGCTCGACATAGCATATATCGGCCCGAACCCCGCTATCAACGGATACATCAAATCGCAGGGTGAGGCTCTTCGCGTAGTTTCCGGCGCGGCCAGCGGCGGGGCGTCGTTAGTCGTCAGGAAAGACGCGGGCATCAAGTCGGACAAGGATTTTAACGGCAAGAAAATCGCGACACCGGCAATCGGCGGCACGCAGGACGTCGCGCTTAGGTATTGGCTCCTCGAACACGACTATAAACTTAAGGAGAAGGGAGGGCCAGTGCAGGTTCTGCCTCTCGCGAATCCCGACCAGCTTACGCTCTTCATTAAAAAGGAGCTCGACGGGGCATGGACTGTGGAGCCGTGGGTGTCGAGGCTTATATTGGAGGGCGACGGCGAGATTCTATTCCAGGAGAAGGATCTCTGGCCGAACGGGCAGTATGTAACCACGCATATTATCGTCAGCAAGAAGTTTCTCGACAAGCATCCCGACCTCGTAAAGACCTGGCTCGAAACCAACATCGACATAACGAACTGGATTAACGAGAATCCGGAGGAGGCCAAGGTCGTAATAAACGAAGAAATAAAGAGGGAAACCGGGAAGGCCCTTCCCCAGGCGGTTCTCGACGCGGGATTTCCGAGGATAGAGTTTACGTACGACCCTATTGCCAGCTCTTTATATAAGGTTGCACAGGACGCATTCGATATAGGATTTCTCGGAAGGAAAAAGCCCGACCTTACGAATATTTACGATCTCACGATACTGAACGAGGTTCTGAAGGAAAAAGGACTCGGTGAGATTACGGTCAGCGCGCCTAAAGCCGCTGCAAACTGAGTATAATATATGCTCAGCAAAATTATAAAGGACTGATAATGAAAACCGTAAACACCAAAAAGCTCGATTCGCTCAAGCCCGAGAAAGTGATAGATCTCAGGCAGGCGATATGCCCCCACCCACTTAATGTTATAAGGGATACTTTGAGGGAGCTGGAAGAGAACGACGTTCTGCTCGCGGTGTCCGACCACGAGCCGACCGCGCTCGAAAACGCTCCCAGGTTCTGCGAGAGAAGGGGTTATCCGTTCCGGACGGTCGAGCAGGAAGGGGTCTGGAATATCTTCATCCAGAAGGTAGAGGAAAAGGAAGCCAGGCTCAAGGTGGAAAACGTCTCCAAGAGTTTCAGCGCCAGGGACGGAAAGGTTTCGGCCTTGAACGATATCAACCTCACCATCCGCGACGGGGAATTCGTGACCATAGTAGGTTCCTCGGGATGCGGTAAATCGACGCTCCTTAATCTTATCGCCGGGCTGGAAAGGCCCACGAGCGGCCGGATTCTAGCCAACGGAAAGCGCGTCGATGGGCCGGGCTCCGACAGGGTCGTGGTTTTCCAGGAAGGAGCGCTCTTTCCGTGGCTGACCGTGACAGAAAACGTCGAGTTCGGGCTCAAGCTGAGGAAGGTCGCGCCGAAGATCAGAAAAGAGCTGGCACGCGATTATCTCACGCTTGTCGGCATTAAAGAGAATTTTCACAATTCCTGCGTTCACGAGCTTTCGGGCGGAATGAAGCAGAGGGTAGCACTCGCAAGGGCGCTCGTCATGGAGCCCGCCATACTCCTTATGGACGAGCCTTTCGCGGCACTCGACATACAAACGAGGGAGTCGCTCCAGGACGAGCTCCAGAGGATCTGGGTCGAGTCCCACAAGACGATCATCTTCGTCACTCACAACGTCGAAGAGGCTGTCATACTCGGGGACAGGGTGCTCGTGTTCACCAAGAACCCGGGCAGGATAAAATCCGAGCACGAAATAGAAATAGAAAGG
>JAGVLR010000108.1 GCA_020054175.1 Candidatus Dadabacteria bacterium | reverse complement strand
TGAAAACGAAGCGCTCACAAAGGCCATGAAAGCAAATATAAAAAGCGCTGTTGAAAAACAATGAATAATTTTCATAGTAGTCTCCTCTTCGCTTCCGGCACATTTGCCGGATATTTTTTCGGAAGCACCGGCCGCATAGGAACAGGGCTCCCGGCTGATCAGCCCTGACCTTCTTTATAAAGCACAATCAATTACTAAAGGCGATTCGTCGTGTACGCTCCATTCGGCGCAGCTCCCGTCCTCGTTAACCTCGTCGCAGGAGCAGAAGCAGCTGTTGAGCTGCGGCACGGCGCCGTCCAACAGAAGACAGGATAACATAGCCGGGGTCCCGGCGGAGGATCCGACCGGGACATTTTCCTGAACGCCGATAAAGCTGGCGGGGTTAGATGTTTGGCACTGAGCGTCCGTCAATCTGGCCGCATCACACTTGAGACACGCATTCGGATCGCATCCCGTTACGCTGTCGTAAGGACTGCCTATCTGGTGCCCGCCCGGACTGGCGTCCGAATTTTCGCAGTTCGTGGTTATCGGACACGAGCACATGAGCTCTTTTTTGCCCAGCTTCTCGAAGCCCGGGAAATTCCTGCCCCTGGTGCTCGTGAAGCAAAGTCCGCCATCGCACTGTGCGTACGACCCGGACGCAGCCGCAACGCCGCCGTACTTACCCTTGTTAAGCTCTCCCGGGCAGGTATAAAGGGCGTAATCGCCGTCCAGGAATTCGCTTCTCTTCGGTACGCTGTAAGTGCTTACCCTGTAGCCGTTTCCCCTGCCGTCCTGATTCACCGTGCAGACATTCTCGCCGTCGCCGAAATCAAAGGGAAGGCTTATACTGTTGCCCCTCAGGAGATCGCATTCGCAATAGGCCACCTGGTTCATGGTAAGGCATGTCGCGTTTGCGCAGAGCGCGTATTGCTGATCCCTCAAGATCAAAAAATCTCCGGCCGGCTCACACTTGTCGGGATTCGCTGCAAACGCGGCGCCTCCCAACACCGGCATTAATAAACCGGCAAAAATAAAGAGTATAGTTTTCATTCTCATCGCTCCGTCCGCTCCTTCATCTATAGTTTTTAAAATCCAGTTGGAAATTGATTTGTCCGTTAAATATATGCCCATTTCAGAAATTATGTGTTTTATTTTCACGCTGGGACGACGAGTCCGGCTGAAGTCGCAAACCGGTATTTTGGTTTAGATCGATATGGCGCTAAATTTAGCTCAGATAAACTCATATATAGGGAGCTACCGTGTCGAAACAAACCGGAGTAGGCGAATATCTGATAAACAGGCTTTACGATCTCGGCGTCCGCCACGTGTTCGGGGTTCCGGGCGACTACGCCCTCAGCTTCTTCAAGGAGCTCGAAAAAAGCAGGCTCGAATTGATAAACACGTGCGACGAGCAGGGTGCGGGGTTTGCGGCAGACGCCTACGCGAGGGTAAAAGGACTCGGCGTCGTCTGCATTACCTACGGCGTCGGGGGACTCAAGGTAACGAACACGACGGCACAGGCGTTCGCGGAAAAATCCCCCGTAGTCGTCATAAGCGGAGCCCCGGGAATGAAAGAGCGAGTAAAGAACCCTCTCCTCCATCATAAAGTCAGGGATTTCGATACGCAGCTTAAAGTCTTCCGTGAGCTCACGATAGATTCCGCGCTCATCGACGACCCCGAAACCGCCGCGCCGGAAATCGACAGGGTGCTAAACTCCGCGATAAAGTACAAAAGGCCCGTATACATCGAGCTCCCGCGCGACATCGTATCGCTTCCGGTCAAGCCTCATAAGGCCGCGCGGCGCGAGCCCCTTGCAAGCGAGGCCGATGTCCTCGAAGAAGCCCTCGGAGAAGCGGTCGCAATTATCAACAAATCGAGGAAGCCCGTAATAATCGCGGGGGTAGAAATACACAGGTTCGGACTTCAGGACAAGCTCCTCCAGCTCCTCGACAAAACAAACATTCCTCTCGCAACGACGATTCTGGGCAAGTCGGTTATCAGCGAAACGCACCCGCTTTGCATGGGAGTCTACGAGGGCGCGATGGGCAGGGAAGCCGTCAGGAAGTATGCGGAGTCGAGCGACAGCATGATTCTCCTCGGCACTTTCATGACCGACGTCAACCTCGGTATCTACACGGCGAATATAAACAGGGCTCATTCGATCTGCGCCACGAGCGAAGGAATAGCGATAAGGCACCATACGTACGAAGACATCGGCATTCACGACTTCATGGACGGTCTTTTAAACGAAGGCATCAAGCGTAGGAAAACAACCGAGATACCCCATCCACCCATACCGAAACGCCCGAAGCCTATGAAGGGGAAGAAAATAAGCGTGGGCTATGTGTTCAATACACTCAACTCATACCTCGGCGAGAAGACGGTCGTAATCGCCGACCCGGGCGACGCCATGCTTGGAGCCCTGGACATGGTGATTCAAATGGAAACGGAGTTTCTGTGCCCGGCATATTACTGCTCGCTCGGCTTTGCTGTCCCGGCAAGCCTCGGGGTACAGGCGGCGCGTCCCGACCTTCGCCCGCTCGTTCTCGTCGGCGACGGCGCATTCCAGATGACCGGCATGGAGCTTTCGACGATCGCCAGGTTCGGCCAGAACCCGATAGTCGTCGTGTTTAACAACGAAGGCTACGGCACCGAGCGGCCGATGATCGACGGAACGTTCAACGACATACACCCGTGGAGCCACAGCCGAATACCAGGTGTTCTGAACCGCGGCGTCGGTTTCGATATAAATACCGAGGACGAGCTTCAGCAGGCGCTGGCCACCGCCGTTAAAGACACAAAGAATTTCTACATCCTCGACGTTCATTTACACAAGGCGGACAGATCGGAAGTACATAAGCGGCTTACGAGCGCTTTAAGTAAAAGAGTTAAATAGATTTAACTAAGACTGCCCTCAATTATTTTAAAATTGGAGACGGTATAGAGTGAATTTTCAGAAAAATGCGTGCAATTACAACTATCTGGCGGCTTGCAAATAGTATTCATATTGATTACAGTAGAATTTTATTAAGTAAAACTACTTGACCTGGGGAGGTATCAGATATGAGGTCTCGTTCTTATTTAGTCCCGCTTTTTGTCCTTTTTTCCCTGTTTGTATTTTCACTAGTTAATGCGAGCCTGGCCGGAGATAAAACGACGGTTACAGTCGAGGGGAACGTCGTCTGTCTGCTGCCCAATTATGAAAAGGGTACAGTTAACCCGGTCATTGCAACCGGTCCTTGCACCAATGATCCACCGCATGAACACATCCTGGTCAGCAAGGATAATAAAGTGTATTACCTCCAGGGCCTGCATGAAGGGCTGATGAAGGTAGCGCTGAACCCCAACCATACGGATGTAAAGATCACAGGCAAAGCCGAACAAACAGCCGGCGGTTGGATTCTATACGTATAGTAATTCGTTGGTAATTTTTGAGCCCACGTTACCGAAGCCCTGGGCCGGATAATTTTCCAAGGCTTCGGTTTTAGTGTAATCAGTAAGACGTTCCGTCTTTATGAACGAATTTCCATTTGCCCTCCACGAGCAGCGCCTGGAGGTCGTCGTCCGGGTATTGCGCTTCATCCCCCGGAGTTCTGTCGCCGATTTCGAGGTATAGAACGTCCTCGTTTGTCTCGTTTATAAGATGATGACCGTTCCCGTTGCCCGCCTTGAATCCGGCGCACATTCCCGGAGAGAGGACAGTACGGCCCTCGTCGGTGTGTAACGTCGGAGCCCCGCTGAAGACGTATATAAACTCGTCCTGTTTCGAATGGCAGTGCCGTACGGACGACATCCCCCCCGGCTTCAGCCGCGTCAGGTTGACGCCGAAATTTGTAAGCCCGAACAGGTCGCCCAGCGGCCGCTTCTCCCTGCCGGCCATCAGCGAAGCGAACGGCTCGGGATAGTTGGTCGGCTTTGTCCGGAGCGGCGCTTCCGAAGCATCGATTGCGACCGGCTTCTTCTCCTGTGACATATCATCCTCCGCAATTGTCACTTCCGAATCTACTTCGACATCTGCTCCGAAACTTCCATCGATACGTCACTGTTAGCCACGACTGCGCTCGCATTCATGACCATCGCGATGTTGATAGCTTCCACGATCTCTTCTTTGATTACACCTTCCTGGAGCCCGTCCCTTATGCAGCTCCTGATACACCATGGGCATTTTGCCAGGATCGCGCAGGCAAGCCCCATCAGCCCCTTCTTGAGCTTCTTAGGCAGGTGTCCGTCCTCGTAAACCAGGTCGTGAAAGGCCGCGAATTTTGTGTATTTCTCTCCGCTGATTTTATGTAATTCCTGTATCTGGGGAGTTATGTTCTTGCTCATAAAATGGCCCTGAAAGACGCTCCCCTTGTTCTTCATCAAATCGTAATTCTCGAGCGCTATGCTGCTGAACGCATAGGGCTGCCCGATCGCGAGCCTCATCGCGATATACACGCATTCTGCTATCTCTTCATCAGTAGCCCCGAGCTCCTTTGCCAGTTTCGTCCTCGTCCTGATATCGCTGGTGGATTCTGTTACGTAAGCGCAGGCAAGGCCGATCAGCTGCTTGTCTCTCGCGCTGATCAAGCCTTCCTTGAAAACTTCGTCGCGAAAACCCGACCACCTTTCATTTAATTCCGGCACGAGGTTCTCGAATTTTTCTACAAAATGATTAACTTCGTCTAATTTTGTGCTCACCTTCGCCGCCTCCGATTTTTAAAATT
>JAGVLR010000122.1 GCA_020054175.1 Candidatus Dadabacteria bacterium | reverse complement strand
CTCTCGATTACGAGAAGCTAAACCACAGCGTGGAATGGCGCGAAGGGGTTTGTGAGGAGGAAAGCGCTTCCCTCCTCAGGGAATTTTTCAGGACGCTCAGAAACAGCAGATGACGGATTATTTCTTTCCGCTGAAGAATCCGAGAATATCGGATATTGCGCTCTTGTCCTCTGCGCCCGCCAGCTTTTCGAGCTCGCCGGCGTCGAGCCAGACGCCTCCGCAGGTGTCGCAGCGGTCTATGCTTACGCCCCGGAAAGTGACCTCGTGGAGATGTCCGCCGCACTTGGGGCATCTCATGTAGCATGCCGCCTTTACGCGCTCCCTCTCCTCGGCCTCTGTTTCTTCCCTGAGCTTTTCCTTGAGCCTCTTGGCTTTTTCAGCTTCTTCCCTGGCGAAATATTCTTCTTCGGGTTTGCTATGCTTATCGCTCATCTCGCTCTCCTGGTCTCTTTAATGTGAATTCAGGACCGCGGCCTGGCCGCCCGCGGAGGTGTCTGTTCACCGGACGACGGGGTAATTATTATGGTCTTTTCGTCGTTTTCGATCTTCGTTTCGTAGCTGACGCCGCTTTCTCTTTTGAGGGTAAGGTAGGCCGTTCTTCTATCGGCGGCCGACAGCGGACCGAGCGATACCGGTTTTTTCGTTTTCCTGACCTTGCGGATCGTTTCCTTGACGAGGTCTGCTATCTTGTCGTCCTTTTTGCTTTTATAACCGTCTATGTCGATAGAGACCCTCTTTTCCTTACCGGTTTCGCAGTCTTTGGCCCCTATCTTGCCCACCAGGTATTCGAGGGATTTAATCATCTCACCCCTTCTGCCGATGAGAAGGCCCTTGTCGTTCGTGTCGCGGATCTCTAACCTGATCCTGTCCTGGTTCTCGCGTATGCCGACCTGAAAAGTCGGGATGAGATAACCGAGGATGCCTTCGAGGGCTTTTTTGGATTTAAGTCCTTTGTCACTGAGATTCTGATTTTTTACGGTGGCCCTGACTTTTGCGTTGCGGCTCCCTATGCCGAAAACGCCCTTGGAGCCCTCGTCGAGGACTTCGATTTCTATTTCGCTCCTGGCCACGCCGAGCGCCTCACAGGCGCTTATGGTGGCGTCGGATACCGTTTTGCCTTCCTTTTCTATACTAATTGCCATTAGGATCCTCCTTGCATAATGCTGACCCTGTGGTTCACGTACATCTGCTGGAATATCGAGAGTATATTGCTCACCGTCCAGTAGAGTATCAAGCCCGATGGCAGGCCCCAGAACATCACAGTGAAAATTATAGGCATAAATTGCATCATTTTCATCTGGAGCTGCATACTTTCTCCGCCGGCTGCCGTCGTCATGGGCGTCATCTTCTGGGAAATGAACCAGGATACGCCCATCAGGAGCGGCAGTATCCTGAACGGAATCCCGACGCCGGGTATGTCGAAGAGCGTTTCAGGCTCGGAAAGATCCTGAATCCAGAGAAACGCGCTGTGCCTGAGATCGATGGAGTGGAGGAGCACGTCGTAGAGCGCTATGAAGACCGGAAGCTGGATGAGGAGCGGAAAGCACCCGCCGAGAGTGGCGAGGGGGTTAACGCCGCTGCTCGTATAAAGCTTCATGATCTCTGAGTTCTGCTTCGCCTTGTCGTCCTTGAATTTCTCCCTTATGGCGTCCATCTTGGGCTTTAGCTTCTCCATCTGTATCTGCGTTTTCTTCATCGAAATCATGCTCTTTATGGTGAGCGGGAGGAAGAGAAGCCTTATGATCACGGTTATGACAATGATGGAGATGCCGAAATTGTGAAAATAGCCGTTAAGCCATTTGAGGAAATCAAGGAGGGGCTTGGCGAGAAACTCGACCCATCCGTAATTTACAGATTCCTGAAGATTATAGCCGACGGCTTTTACAATGTCGTATTCGAGCGGGCCGAGGTAAACCTCCCAGCTCGTGGCCGATGTTTTACCGCCGGGGATCGTATCTTCGGGATAGCTGTATACAGACCTCATGAGTCCTTCTTCGGGAAGCCCGTTAACCGATAACGTCGTGCTTGCACCCGTTTCCGGAAGGAATGTCGATATAAAATATTTCTGTGAGTATCCGAACCACTCCACGACGCCCGAGTATTGGGTTTCAGACTTGGGTTTTTTATCGACCCTTTCGAGGTCGCTCGACACAAGCGCTACGAAGCTCTTGGTGTTCCCTTCTCTTCCGTGATGCTCTATGTGCCCGTCCCAGACTATGTCGAGCTTTTCGCGTACGGAAGCCGAAGAAGGGTTGGTCACCTCGAATCTTTGTTTCAAGGTATAGGTAGCGGCGTCTATTTCGTAAATTTTCTTTATGGCAACGCCTTCGGGGGAAGTCCAGGAAAAGGAGATGTCCCTTTTGCCGTCCGTTACCCTGACTTCATCCTGGCCGCCGAACTCGAACGGTATGTATTCCGGGATATTGTAGCCTTCGAGCCTGAGGAGCGTGCTGAAGCCGAGCGGGGAATCCTTAAAGAGATCCACCGGGCCCGAGTCGCCGTTCGTGTTGTCGTTATATTTCTTGAGATCCCATTTGAATATTCGGGCGCCAGCCGTGTCTATTTTGCCGGTGTAAAGGGGCGTGTCTATAGTGATCACTCTGCCGGACGGCGTGAGCTGGACGGACTGCCTGGGAAGATTCCCTTCGAATACTTCGGCCGGGGGCGAAGTGCTTCCGCCTGGAGCGGGAGATGCGCCACCCTGCGCCTGCTGCTGCGGCTTCGGGGGCGGCGGCTCTGTGAAAAAGTACGTATAACCGAATATAATCGCTATCGATAATACGAGGAATATTACGTAGTTAACCTTGTTGTCGCCCATTCTATAGTCCTTTATTTAACAGGATCGTATCCGCCCGCCGAGAACGGATGGCATCTCGAGACTCTTTTGACTGCAAGCCACGATCCTTTGACGAAACCGTACTTCCGGAGCGCGTCCTCCGCATAGCAGGAGCAACTGGGATAGAACCTGCATGAAGGGGGCAGTAGCGGTGAAATGAGATATTTGTAAGCCCTTATAAAAAAGAACGCGGGGTATACGAAGAGTTTGGATGTCATGAGAATCTGGACCCGACTATCGCCTCGATTTCTCCCTTAGCCTGAGCATAATCGAGCCCCTCGCTCCCCTTCTTGGCTACTATTACCAAGTCCATCGAGCCGAAAAAGGGCTTATTCCGCCTGAAGACTTCACGGAGCACCCTCTTGACGCGGTTTCTCTCTACGGAACCCGGAACACTCCTCTTCCCGACGACAATGCCGAGCCTCGGATATCCAAGGGGATTCCGGACGTATAGTATTCGGAAATGCTCTCCGTTGAGCTTTTTGCTCTTCCCAAAAATCTCTTCGTACTGAGACGTCTTCCGGATTTTTAAATCTTTTGGGAAAGAAAAACTCAAGTCAAAGCTCATTTCTTCCAGCGCTGCACCGTCAGACTGTGCCTGCCCTTAGCTATCCGCCTCTTGAGAGTACGCCTGCCCGCCTTGGTGCTGATCCTTTCGCGGAAGCCGTGCGTCCTTAATCTCTTTTTTACGTGTGGTTGATAAGTCCTTTTCATAATGCGCCCTAAAAACTAACACGAAAAGATTTGACGGTCAAGAACGGAAAAACGAATGCTTCCATTCCGGACTGCAGTCTGAAAAAATATACCCGGATTCAGGGAAAAATGACGACGGCAGCCCGCCCCGGGAAAATCCGAAGGACTCTGACAATGACCGGATTTTAAGGTCGGAAGAGAGAGACAATCCTTAGCGAATGCGTAGATCATATTGGTTTGACGTTTGAAAACATTAAGAATATCGGCATATTACAATATCGCGCCTGCGAAGGAGCTTTCTTGACAAGCAGGTTCGGCCTGTTAGTATTAGCCCGGATTAAATTTGTATAGACATCTTTAAACTTAGCGGGAATAATTAGGTGAAATACAAGACTGAAGTTAATGAGATTAAAGTCAAAGATTTTTATGACTATCAGATAATAACAGGAAGCCCGGTGGAGGACTGCACGATCTCCGAGTATGATTTCAGGAGATCGGGCGAGCCGGAAAGCTGTATTAGAGAGAAGTCAGAAAAAATGGTAAAGCCGGTCAAATCCAGATAGTGTAGTCCGCCTGCCGCAGTTCTGCTTCCTTTCACTTCTTGTTAAATATGAGGTGAGAATATGTTAAAGACGGTTTACGACTTCACGATGTTTTTGGTTGTGAGTTCGGTAAAGCTTTTGCTTTTTGTTTTTTTGTTTTGCTTTGGAATGCTTTTCTTCCTGAAATCGAACGACTTCATGATGATCGACAAGCCGGCACACGCCGGTCTTCTGACCAACCCCGGAAACAAGGACCATATTAAAAACGCGCTCAACCAGGAACCTGACGACGTAGACACATTTACGGCGGATGGGGAAATAGAGGATATGTCGCCCGAAGAGGCGGAGATATTCCTCTTCATTCTGAGGTTCTCGGAAAGCATGTCGACCAAGAACGCGAAAAAGCTCGCCAAGATAATCGTCGAGGAATGCCAGAGTCACGACCTCGACCCCTATCTTATATTGGCGGTTATAAAGGTTGAAAGTGAATTCTCTCCTGTAGCCGTATCCAAGAAGGGCGCGATAGGTCTCATGCAGGTTATGCCGGGGACAGGAGAGCACGTCGCCAGGGAGATGGGCATATCGTACGGGGGCAGGAAATCGCTATACGACCCGTTTATAAATGTGAAGCTCGGAATAAACTATCTGTCGTCGCTTGAAGACAGGTACGAGACCGTAGAGTACGCCCTCGGCGCCTACAATCACGGCCCCGCCAACTTCCAGAAGAGGCTTAACGCGAACGACGTTCCGACAGGGTATGCGAAGAAGGTGCTCAGCTTCAAGAGCTATCTGGAAGAGGAAAGCATTATACTTGCCAAAAAGGGTTGAAATGACTCGGCGCACCTTCGCCGGGATTTCGGCGGAGGCGCCTGCTGTCCGGCAATGAAGATCGGAATAGCTTTACCCATATTCGGAAAATACGCGGGAAGGGACGAGATACTGGAGGCAGCCCTTGCCGCCGAGGCATTGGGATACGATTCCATATGGGTAAGCGACCACGTCGTCGTGCCGGATCATCATAACGTCTTCGGTGAAGTTTTTTACGACCCGCTTATAAGTCTCGGTTTCATTGCGTCAGTCACGAGCCGTATAAAGCTCGGGACGAGCGTCCTGGTGCTTCCATACAGAAATCCACTCGTTCTCGCGAAGTCGGTATCGAGCCTCGATGCCCTCTCGGATGGGAGGGTTATATTAGGCGTCGGCTCGGGATGGTTAAAGGGAGAGTTCAAGGCTCTGGGCGTCGACTACAGCCAACGGGGCCGCATGACAGACGAGTACATAGAGATAATTAAGGAGCTATGGACGAGCGAAAACCCATCTTACCAGGGAGAGAAATTCTCTTTTTCAGGGATAAGATTCGAGCCTAAGCCCAGGCAAAAACCTCACCCGCCGATATGGGTTGGAGGCGAGAGCCGGAGAGCAATCGAGAGAGCCGTCAGGTATGGGGACGGGTGGCATCCCGTCGGGCTTACACCGGATGGAATATGGGCTAAGGTACGCGAAGTGAAGAGCCTTCTTCCGGACG
Organism: Candidatus Dadabacteria bacterium; assembly: GCA_020054175.1. Classification (GTDB taxonomy): domain Bacteria; phylum Desulfobacterota_D; class UBA1144; order Nemesobacterales; family UBA2774; genus JADLGH01. The sequence continues at coordinate 758 of JAGVLR010000122.1, read as the reverse complement.
AAAAAAAGGATGGCTTCGTAATGTCCCTCCGGAGAAACGTCGAGATAAACGAAGTAAGGGAATTCGGCTCCGAGGAGACCCTTCGCGGGGGGCTCGGAAAAATAAAGGATGGTATAGAGGCTTACAGGGAGGCGGGAGTCGACCACCTTATACTTTACGTGCTGAGCGGGGAGTTTGAGGGGGTGCTTCGGACGATGAGGGCTTTGAGGGAGGAGATTATATAACATCCATTTTTGTCCCGCGCTTAGTTATTATTCATAAGTTATAGAGAAACCGGATAACAGCATCATTTAGCAACCCCACCGAGGTTGGCCTCTTATTGCCGGAGCACCATCTGACGACCATGTATAATTGTTATTTGATTGACACTTCGTTTGCAATCGTGCGATAATGGACTTTGGCAAGCGATAAAATAGTTCCCGCGTATCGGGAGAGTCAGGAGGCACTTCGATGCATAACGAAAACGAAAAATTCACTGCGGCCGCCGTTCAAATGGCCCCCGTGTTCCTTAACAAAGCCGAGACTATCGGAAAGGTTATCAGTCTCATAGAAGAAGCTGGCGAGAACGGGGCGAGCCTCATAGTGTTCCCGGAGGCTATTATTCCGACCTATCCCTACTGGCCCAAGGATTTGGGATCGGCCGAGGGTAGGAAGCTCATACTGGACGCATACATAGAGCTTCACAAAAACTCGGTCGAGATACCGGACGCCGACACGGAGAAGCTTTGCAAGGCGGCGAAGAAAGCCGGCGCATACGT
>JAGVLR010000010.1 GCA_020054175.1 Candidatus Dadabacteria bacterium | reverse complement strand
GACCTTAAGCTCCGCGTGGTACGCACCATAGGCGGCCCCGAAGAGAGATTTAACGAAGACAAGCTCCGGCTCGTACGCGCAGTCAGGTTCGCCGCGAGGTACGGCTTTAAGATCGACGACGAAACGTTCCGCGCCATCAAATCGCTGGCCGACAGAATAATTCAGGTGAGCGAGGAAAGGATACGCGACGAGCTCGTAAAGATCGTCTCGCAGCGAAATCCCGGAGCGGGTCTCACGCTTCTCAGCGATAGCGGTCTTCTCGAATACATCCTTCCCGAAGCCGAGACAATGCGCGGCGTCGAGCAGCCTCCGGAATTCCATCCCGAAGGCGACGTCTTCGTCCATACCTGCATGGTGCTCGACGCAATATACAAAAACTCGGACGGGAATGTTTCGACGACCCTCGCCATGGCCGGGCTCCTTCACGACGTCGGGAAGCCGCCGACGTTCACAGTGACCGACAGAATAAGGTTTAACGGCCACGACAAGCTCGGGGCCGACATGTCTCGCGACATTTGCAGGAGGCTCAAGTTCTCGAATAAAGAGATCGATACCATATGCGAGCTCGTCAGGGAGCACCTCAAGTTCAAGGACGTCTTTCACATGAAAAAGAGCACCCTGAAGAAATTTATAAGAATGCCCTTCTTCGACGAGCACATGGCGCTTCACAAAGCCGACTGCCTTGCGAGCCACGGCATGCTCGACGCCTACGACTTCGTCATGGAAAAGCTCGAAGAGTTCAGGCTCGAAGGCGAGGAGATAAAACCCGCGCCGCTTATCACAGGCAAGGACTTGATCAGAATGGGCTACAAACCCGGCCCGATGTTTAAGGAAATACTCAACTTCGTCGAGGAAGCCCAGCTCGAAGGGGAGATAAATGACAGAGAAAACGCTGAAAAACTCGTTTTACTTAAATATCAATTGTGAGATAAAAGATGTCTAGTTTATATGATTAGAGATCAACCGGTTTAAAGAATTTATTGATCCATAATAACCTTTTTCCAAGATTGGGCATATTCCTTAAAACCATTGTATCATTCTGAATAGATCTTAAATAGCTAGACATTGAAAATACCCAAAGTATATCGAATTCGGGAGCAATAACACTAACATTAAAGAAAGGAGAATTCTCACCTCTCTTGCATATCGGAAGCCAATATATTAATAAAGGCCTCTTTTCATCATACTGTACTGAAGGTGCTTTCATTTCTATGAGTACTTTATTTAAACTAGACCACTTCAGATTACACTTTTCCGAATCCCAAATAGCTTCCCATTCTTTTTCTCCGTAATTTGACAACTCGTCAGAATTTGCTGTTATTTTGAGAATTTTTCCACCAATAGCATGGGCAGACCAACTTTTAATTTCTGTTTGATACAGAACTTTTTTTTCGTTCTCAAATGCCAATATCCACCTGTCTAGTCTTGGGCCACTTTTATTACCAGTTGTACAATTTGAAGGAAGAATCTCAGCCGCCATTCCTTGAGATTCTAAATAATGCATAAATAGACTAGCGCCAAGTTCCTCACCAAACATTTGAGTAAGTGCAGTCGCATGACCACGACTTACAACTGGAGCCTCATCGAAAAATTCCAGAACACTCTGTATATCAATTTCGAAATCGCTATTGTTTGCTTGCACAATATGTCGCCATATGCAGTTTAAGCATTAAACCTCTTAATCTGCCCATCAATCTGGGAACTCCATAGAATTCTTTGTAATATAGGTAGGAGTCCATTCTTTTCCATTCGTGCTACCCCGTCTTGTGCATCCTTCGACCATATAATCTCCAACAAGAACAGTCCCCACATCAGATTGACTTCTAAAAACAGGGCTTGTGTGTTCAAACGGAGACTCCTTTAACTTATCTGCAGATTTATACAACATTACACAAACATGTTCTGATCCATATTCTATAAAATCTCCTCCGTCTCCTTGCTCAGCCTTAGTTCTATCAACTAAACATTCGACCAAGGAATTTAAATTCGCCTCCGTATAATCTCCAGAAACGGTATATCCTTTGTTGTATACTACTTTGCGCATGGTTCTCCATCCTGTAATCTTCAAAAAAGAGTAAGTTAAATTATCATAATCTCCATTAGGACTATCACATTTAGAATAACTTGAGTTATCAACTTCGAGGGCATGCTCCGAATCGCCACCATACTCCAAAGCTACAATTAAAACTAGATTAAAAAATATAATAGACAACAAAATGATCTTCCATTTTCTAGACATTTCCAATGCCTCCTGAAAATCACAACCGAATCTTTTACAGTTTTTAATTAAACAATGTCTAATATTCTATTATATAATGCTCAACCGAAATTGCAAAACTTTGATTCCGTTGAAAGACCCTCTTTTGGTTCCTGGTGCTTGATAGGAAGTCGAAAATCCAGGAGAGATATCAAAAAATAATTGTATCGCACATAACTCTGACGTTATCTGAAACCCAAACTACATAAATTAAAAAGAATAAAGCTTCTTTATGGGTTATCGCAGTTGCTGTATAGTGGAATTAAATGGCTAAATTTTAGAAAAAAGCCTGCGCTTCTGGGGGTATAAAGTATTCTAAAGTCACTGGACTTTGAAATTACTGAAACTCCGGATTTGAAGTTACATACCACTTCTTCCCCTTGTTAATCCACCTGTCCACAGTCATAACGCTTTTTTCGGAAACGGAGGGATACTTGTAATATGTGAATATCACTCTGACGTCGGCCTCGGCCTTCTCGCTGTCGGGGTCGGGCACTTTGCTCCCTTCGCTGCCTGCGCCCCCTTCAGGCGGGATTTCTTCCACGACGTATGTGATCTCTTTTATCTCGTATCCCGTAATGTTGAGGTCCTTCTGGTTGGCCGATACGAACGCCTCGTACTCCGCGAATTTTTCCGGATCGACGAACTGCGCGGCCTTCTCGTAGTACTTCCACATTACGAGCTTGTAATAAAGGTCGGTCGATTTGGCGAGGGATCCCTGCTCGTCTTTTTGAATAAGACCCGTAGCCCCGCCGCACCCTGCGAGCGCAACGAGCAGAAGAAATGAGAACAGCGCGCTTCTCATAACAGTATGGTAATACCGTTCCGAAGTTATAGCAAACCCCGTAAAGCGCCCCTAAAAAATGTCTGATACGTGATGCGGGGAGCCGTAGACCGACTCCCCGCAGACGTATTTAGATTTTTCCCTGGAGCAGAAATGCTATGAGAAGAGCATAGATAACGAGGGACTCGATAAGAGCGAGACCGATAATCATCGGCGTAAGAATCTTGGAGCTAGCTCCCGGATTCCTGGCAATACCGCTGAGCGCAGCTGCCGTCGCCCTTCCCTGACCCAGGCCTGCAACGCCAGCTGCAATCGCTATGCCCAACCCCGCACCGAGAGCGAGTCCGAGCCTCGTCAGCTCCCCGCTGGTGGCTTCCTGCGCAAAGGCGGCGTCAGGAACGAGCGCGGCAAATACCGCTGCTCCGAATATCGACAGAATCGATAGCGCCTTCTTCATTTGTTTACCTCCTGGTAAAGTATGTCTTGTTAGTATTTTTTCCTGCTTCAATAAACTTATTCAATCTCAGCTTCGTGCGATGTCGCGAGCGCAATGTATATCGCCGAGAGCACCGTAAAAATAAACGCCTGCAAAAACGATACGAAAAGTCCGAGCCCGACAAACAGGGCGGGGATAACGTAATGCAGGAGGTTGGTAAAGATTCCAAGCACCATGTGGTCGCCCGTTATGTTCATGAAAAGCCTGAGCGACAGCGAGACCGGGCGGACTAAATGGCTTATGATCTCGATAATAATCATCAGGGGCGCCAGGAATATAACAGGCCCGGCAAAGTGCTTAAGATACGCCCAGCCGTTTTCCTTCAGCCCATAGTAGTTGTACATAACGAAGATAACGAGTGCGCATGCAACAGGCACGTTGAAATTTCCTGTCGGCGGAAGAAATCCGGGAAGGATTCCCAGGAGGTTAGCGAAAAGTATGAAAAAGAAGGAAGCGCCGAGAAGAGGAAAATATTTTTTCGCCTGCTCCTTTGAGCCGAGCATGTTAGTAAAGAGGTCGAACAGGAAATCGAGCGTAAGAATCTCGAATACAGTCCTCAAAGAAAACTTTCCTTCCGGCAGCACGGCGTCTTTTTTAGAAAGAGTCTTTTTAATGCTGAGCCCCGCGAGCGTGAGCAATATAAGAACGACGATAGAGCCCAGGATGTAATCGTATTTATCCATCCCGATCAATGTGAACCAGCTAAAGTGTTCCATCTTTACTCCCTTTCAAGCTTACTCCGATTATAACTATCACTACTCCCGTAACGCCTATAAAAAAGCCGAACAGGTCGAACTTGGCGAATACGAACATGGCGGCCACCAATCCGAGAAACACCACCATCTTCAAAACAAAAGCGAAAATGCCGAACCCTTTCGTATGGGCTTTGCCTATTATGGCGTTCACGAGGAACCTTATAGCCATGAAGTTGGCCGTAAAAAGAAGGCCGCCCGCAGCGGTTCCAACGGCGAGCTCTTTTGAGCCTATTAAATAATTGATACCTGCAAGCAGAGCCGTCACAATCAGCCCGGCCTTCTCTACAGTTCCGACCGCAGGCAGGTTAATCAGACTGGCTGTCCTTTCCGTTGTCAATTCTCTTTATCATCCTCAGAAGAAGATTGAACCCTGCAAAGCTCCCGGCTAAAATTCCGAGCATCGTAAACCACGGAGTTTCGTTTCCGGCCCATCTATCGGCATAGTGCCCGGCCAGCATTCCCGCAACCACCGAAAACCCCAGTTCGAACCCTACAACGATAAACGTAAGCCATCTATATTTGCCTTGCCTCGTGTGAGCTCATTCTCCTCTGTATAAAGTCAAAGCGCACTAAGTGACTGCTCTATCGCACGCAGCGTCTTATCGACGTCCTTTTCTGTATGCGCGAGCGATAGAAAAACCGCCTCGAACTGAGAAGGCGGAAACATAATACCAGCCCTGAGCAAATTTTCAAAAAATTTCGAATACATTTTTGTATCGGATTTTAATACCGACTTATAATCCCTCGGCTCCTCGCCCGTGAAGAAGATCGTAAACATCGATTCCACGGAATTTATGCGGGCCTTTACGCCCAGCTTTTCTATTATTTCGGTGATGCCTGAAACGAGCGCGTCCGTAAGCTCCCTCAGCCTTTCGTAATTTGCCTTCCCGTCGAGCTTCCTTAGCGTCGCGAGCCCGGCGGCCATTGCGAGCGGATTCCCCGAAAGGGTCCCCGCCTGATACATAGGCCCGGATGGCGCAACCATGTTCATTATGTCGCGTCTCCCCCCGAATGCGCCTACCGGCAGCCCGCCGCCGATAATCTTGCCTAGGCACGTGATGTCGGGGATAACGCCGTACGCCTTCTGCGCCCCTCCGGGGCTCATCCTGAATCCGGTTATGACCTCGTCGAAAATGAGAAGCGAGCCGTTCTCTAGAGTAATCCTTCTAAGGCTTTCGAGAAATCCCTCTTCTGGTGTGACGACGCCCATGTTGGCGGCTACAGGCTCCAGGATCACAGCCGCTATCTTGTCCGGATACTGTCCGAAAAGCTCCTCCACCGAGGCCAGGTCGTTATAGGTCGCAAGGAGCGTCATGTCGGCAAAGGCTTTTGGTACGCCCGGGCTGCTGGGCGTGCCGAACGTAGTCGCACCGGAGCCGGCTTTCACAAGCAGATAATCGGCGTGCCCGTGATAGCATCCTTCGAATTTGATTATGTAATCGCGCCCTGTGAATGCCCTGGCAAGACGGACAGCGCTCATCGTCGCCTCCGTTCCCGAGCTCGTCATCCTCACCATCTCCACCGAGGGTATGGCTTTGACCACGTGCTTTGCAAGCTCTATCTCGTTCTTGCACGGCGCACCGTAACTCGTCCCGAGCTCGGCTGCCTCTTTTATAGCCTTTACGACGTCCCCGTCGGCATGCCCCAGGATGAGCGGCCCCCACGAAGACATATAATCAGTGTATTTATTCCCGTCCTCGTCGTATATGTATGCGCCTTTCGCCTTCGCGACGAATACAGGGGAGCCGGACACGGCATTGAAAGACCTTACGGGGCTGTTCACCCCGCCCGGCATAAGCTTCTCTGCCGCCTTGTAAAGCGCCTTCGATTTAGCAAGCTTCATTTTCATTGAAATTCGACCATTACAACGCTGGCAAATCCGGAGGTAGTAAACATGGATTAGAAAATACTGTCAAGTATCAGCCGCTCTTCAAAAACACAAAAAAAACGGAGAGAAACCCTTTGAAGAGTCTCTCTCCATTCTTTACGTTTCATCACCCTCGAATTACAAGGATGAGATTTTTCCTGTATCAATCAGCGAAGGCTTCTATCAGTTAGCGTACTGAAAAATAAGCCTTGCACCTACTTTCGCAGTCGGAGACGTTACAACGAAATGAGCCCTTCTGTTAAGCTGGAAGGCTTCTTCCGTCGTACCTGCGCCGAACTGAGTCGTTTCACCGCCGCTTGCGGTCGTGACCCTGGCAGGATCAATACCGAGCTGAACGAGGAACGCCTTCGTAGAATCGGCCCTTCTCTGCGCAAGCTTCAGGTTGTAAGCCGGGGTACCCCTGATATCGGCGTAACCTTCGATGAGAACCGTAAGGTTCGCATCAGCCTGTAAGGTAGCGGCGTTCTCTTCGAGAACCGCTGCAGCGTCCGGCCTGATGTTGTACTTATCGAAGTCGAAGAATATGTCCTTCAACTCAGGTGCGGGCGG
>JAGVLR010000059.1 GCA_020054175.1 Candidatus Dadabacteria bacterium | reverse complement strand
GGACACTGCGGAACGCAGCGAACGTGAGAGATATTCTGACAATCGTTGCAGAGGTTTGGATCGATGATGTATGTCTTTTCGACCGCCGCCGCGCTGATCGCATTCCTGGGACAAATCGGACGACATGCATCGCAGAGGACGCATTTATCGGGGACGATATAGTAGCTCATTATGGCCTCCCGTTCATAATGTCTTTCAATTCAATTATCTAATAATACGCTCGATTTGTCCATACAGTATGTGACGGCGCGCGAAATAACGAACGCCGCTGTCTTCATCGCGAAGCGAGGGGCGATAGCCGCACCCGCCGCCGGCGGAGAGTCCCGATTAACTTAAGCCGCAGCGATTCCATCCCTGGCGCACGCCGGAGGGCGCGCTCAGTATCGACGAAAGCGCCCGGCGCGGGCTTCGCACGCCCCGGTATGAGCGCAAATTCCGGGAAAAAGGAATTTCCGCTTGTCATACGAATCATCAGATGATATACTGTTACCCGTGAGCACAATCATTCAAAAAAAATCCCTGGCGGACGAAGTGGCCGAGCGGCTGCGTAAACAGATTATTTCGGGAAAGTATAAAACCGGGGACAAGCTGCCCACCGAGCCGCAATTGATGAAAAAATACGGCGTCGGGCGCTCGAGCATACGCGAGGCCATCAAGATGCTGTCCAACCTGGGTTTTTTGAACGTGCAGCAGGGCGTCGGAACGTTCGTCATATCCCAGACGGCGAACGAACCCATCAGCCAGCGCCTGAAGCGCGCCGACATGCACGAAATAGACGAGGTCAGGCGGATACTCGAAATAAAAATAGCGGAGAAAGCCGCTTTGACGCGGAACGAAGAAGACATCGCCAAAATCAGGAAATACCTTTCCGAGCGGGCGAGAACGGCCGGGGAAGGGCTGCTGGAAGAGTGCATCGAGGCCGACGTCAATTTCCATATTTCGATCGCCGAGGCGACTCATAACGAAATCCTGGCCGACCTGTACAGGTCGGTCGCCATGCACATCGGCAAGGGCTTTAAGCACATTTACAGCGACACCGGCAGTTTCGTGAAAACCCAGAAGCTTCACGAGCAGCTCGGCAAATACATCATAGCGCAGGATGCCCCGAAGGCCCTGAATATGGTCTTGAATATTTTGAACCACGACTAGCTCCATCAGCTCTTTTTTTTTGAGATTAATCGTCAGATGATATGACTACATCGTCATGTATATGGAACAAAAAAAACAATTACAGGTAACAGCCCCAGTGCAGCAGAAAGCCGGCATTCAAAAAACAGCTTATCCGATACTTTTTACGATAAGCTTCTCGCATCTCCTGAACGACTTGATGCAGTCGATGATTCCTGCGGTCTATCCGATCATCAAGGACAAGTATGACTTCTCGTTCACGCAGATCGGCGTCATAACGTTCGTTTTCCAGCTTACGGCGTCTATATTGCAGCCGTTCGTCGGGGCCTATACCGACAGAAACCCCAAGCCCCTTTCCCTGGCGCTGGCCATGGTATTCACGTCGCTGGGCATAATAGCGCTGTCGGCGGCGTCGAATTTTTACTTCTTCCTCGTCGCCGTCGCCCTCTTCGGCCTGGGCTCGTCCGTTTTCCATCCCGAGGCCTCCCGCGTCGCCTATCTCGCTTCAGGGGGAAAGAAGGGGCTGGCCCAATCCATTTTCCAGGTCGGAGGAAATACGGGCACGGCCATCGGCCCGCTCCTGGTCGCCGTCGTCGTTCTCACTTACGGCCAGCATTCCATGATATGGTTCTGTATCATCTCCCTCCTCGGCGTGGCCATACTCGTAAGGATCGGCAAATGGTACGAGAGCCGTTTGTATTTAAGGAAAATCAACCCGGCTTCCGTTACGACGGAAATCGCGCACGGCTTGTCTAAAAGGCAGGTTTATTTCTCCATAGGCATTCTGTTGACGCTCATCTTCTCGAAATATTTCTACATGGCCGGCATGATCAACTACTACACGTTCTTCCTGATAGATAAATTCGGCGTCAGCGTGCGGGAGTCGCAGTACTGCCTGTTTTCATTCCTCGCGGCAATCGCCCTCGGAACAATCATCGGAGGCCCGCTCGGAGACCGCTTCGGCAGAAAGTACATCATATGGTTCTCGATACTCGGTGCGTCCCCGTTTACGCTTCTGCTCCCGCACGCGAACCTTTTCTGGACGATAGTTCTGGCGATCGTTATAGGAGTGATCATCGCGTCCGCCTTTTCCGCCATACTGGTTTACGCGACGGACCTCGTGCCCGGAAAAATCGGCATGATAGCCGGGCTCTTCTTCGGCTTCATGTTCGGGATGGCGGGCATCGGCTCCGCCGTCCTCGGCTGGGTGGCGGACGAGATCAGCATCGAATACGTGTTCAGGGTCTGCGCCTATTTACCGCTTCTCGGTATTGTCGCCACGTTCCTGCCTAATATAAAGTACGGCGTAGTCACCCGGACGGAGCGAACAGAATGAAAAGCGGGCGGGCGGATACCGGCCGCGGGCGCGCCGGCTTTCGAAACGGGCGGGGCGGTTTCCCCGGGAATTATCCCCCGGGGGATGCAAAAAGGACGCAAACGGAGCTATAACTTATATCGATATGGACAAGTCGTTATTGATTCCCACAGATTTTTCCGAAGCCGCCCGCCGCGCGGCCGCGTATGCTATAGCCCTCGGCTGTCAGCTGAATATAAGGCGCCTCGTGCTGTATCACGCATGGCACCAGTCTAACGTAGTCGACATCAACATGCCCGGTCCGGACCTCGCGAACGAGGACGAGTTCCGGGCGATTAACGACGAATGGATGGATTCTTTCGCGGAGGCCGTGAAAAACGCGGCGGGCGCGGGCTTCGAGGTCGTAAAGGAAATCGATTACAGCCCCCTCGACAGCGGCGTCGCCAACGCCGCCCGGAAGCACCATGCCGAGTATGTCGTCATGAGCGTTTCGGGCTCGGGAAAATTCGTCGAAAAGCTTCTCGGGAGCAGCGCCGTTTCCGTCGCGAGGAAGATCGGCGTCCCCGTGATAATCGTCCCCGGCGGCTACGAATTCGAAACGATCGAGCGCATAGCGCTGTCGTGCGACTACAAGGACACGGAGCATACCATTCCGTTCGGCAAAATAGCCTCGATCGTCGAGGAAACGGGCGCCGGGCTGTTCGTGATATACGTCGATACGAACGGCGAATTGCCGCCGGATGCGCTTAAAGAAAATAAAGACAGGATGAAGCGCCTGCTGAAGATTAGCGGCGTCGAATTCCGTTCCCTGAAAGGCGAAAGATACATCGACGCCGTCAATGATTTCAGCGAAGAGAACGGTATCGACCTGGTAATAGTCGTCCCTAAAAAGAAAGGCTTCTTCGAGCTTCTGTTCAGAGGGAGCCATACGTCGGAGCTGGCGTTCGGGAGCAGGAAGCCCATCATGATAATCCACGACGGCGAGTAAATGAGCTTCTTAACTCTGCGTACGATCCGGGCCGGCGGACGTCGCCCGAACGCCGCCTAGTATAAGACGGACGGCATCCACACGTCGTCCGGGGCGTCGTACGGGCCGAGTGTCATGAGCGTCATCACCTTCATCACGCGGTGCCTGTCGGCAAGAAGCCTTCTGTAAAGCTCCGCCTCTCTCAGCGGGCAGAAGAATTTCGCCTGGTGTGCGGGAAGCTTTCCGGCCTCGCCCGCGAGAGCTGCCATGTCGTCGACTGTTTCAGCCGCGCCGTGGCCGAGGAACCCGGGAATGAGATATCCGGTTATCCTTCCCCCGCGCTCCGCGACTAACGGAGAGAACCCGTACTTTATCGCGTTTCCGATTTCGTTCCCGCGGCTGACTTTATACTTTTCGACGAAGAGCGCGTCCATCGCCGGCACATCTTCGGCTGCGGCGGGCCTGATAGTTGCATTTGCGACGACATTCACAGGCGCGGCCTGCATGAGGGCAATCGGCTCCCTGACGTCGAATCCTAAAGACGCGTATAGCGAAAGCGAGCGCGAGTTGAACGAGTCCTGCATCAGCCTTATCTTCTCGACTCCTCTTTCTCGCGCGGCGTCGAGCACGGCGTTCATGAGCGCCCTGCCGATCCCTCTTTCGTGACGTTCGGGGTCGACGGTTATCGGCCCGACTCCGGCGACGGGATCCGTGAACGAGATAAAATTCGAGCCGACGGGCTGCCCGTCGATAAGCGCCGCGACGCCGTGGACGTCGTCCCGGGAGATGAAAAACCCCACGACGCCCTCCCCCGCTTCGAGCGTCGGGAAGTCTCTCTCGAACGCGTGCTTGTCGTGGATCGATTTAAAAGCCTCGAAGCATATCCTGCCGAGCTCTTTCGTGTGCCCCGCCTCGATTGGGGCGATTGTGAGCTTTTGTGCAGATTCATTTGCCATAGCCATGTTTTCTCCTTGTGAGTTTAGAAGCCGGGCCCCGCGAAAGGTTTCCGGGGAAGCGGAGTCCGGCGCTGCAAAAAAACTAGATGCCGAGCCCTCCGATGAATTCCCTGAGATCCTTCTTCGCTCCCCTTGCGATCGGCTCGCCGTGCGCGAAGAGTATGGAGCCGAAAGAGAACTCTTTCAATATGGCGCGAAAGGATTTCACGAGCCCGCACTTGACCTCGTCCGGGTCGCCGCCCATGAGATAATCGGGCACGAACGAGAGCCCGCCGCCGTCGTTCGTGACGGAATCCCCGAGCGAGAGAGCTCCCTTTCCGAGCGGGGTGTAGAACGCCGTCTCCTCCGGGCAGAGCGCGCCGACTTCGAGAGCGATGACGCCGCCCGGAAGCTCGTCTCCGTGCTCGAACGGTTTTCCCTTACGCCCCCTCTTGAACGCGTGCATCCCCGCGCTGTGGCACCATACCGTGAGCCCGTAACGCTTCGCGAAGCGGCCGCTGTGGCGGTAGTGAAGCCGGTTCGTGAGGTATACGTTCTCCGGCGCGCCGCGGGATTCGAACCAGCCGATCCCCTCGCCGGGGACGCGCGGGTCTATAAGGTAAGGCGGTCTGGCGTCAGAGACGTAGTACGAATGGACGTCGTGCCCGATGCCCTCGTGAAATGTCGTCCAGTGATATAATCCGGGAAGTATCTCTTCCATTTTCGCCGCTCCGGCTACAGGTAAAAAGGTAATACATTTGCCGCGCTCAGTCCATACGCCGAAACTGCGCCGGGCATCGCCCGCGCATGCACGCCCGCCTGTTTCTTCGAGGCGCCGGAGCATGTCCACTCACCCTAAGCACCATGCGTAATTGAATCGGAAAGTGCCCGAAGTGCGTCTAATTTACTGTACAGGAGGCGCACGATCTACACGGCGAAGCGCCCCAATACGGGATGCGAAGTGTTTCAATACTGGGCATGGGTGTGCAAAATGCCTGACAATTTACTGCACACTTTTCGCCAGTCCGGGAGAAACCGCAAGTGCGTAATCATGTAATTACAACAACTTACAGATGCCAAGTGCGCTGCGCAGTTCTGGCACGAGCGTTGCACCATATTGCCACAAATCGAAAAAACACAACGGAGATAATCACATGGAACCAGCAAGAAAAAGAGACCGCGAAGTATTGCACTTCTGTCCGGGCTGTTCGACATGGCGCAAGGCCGAGAAGTTTCAGGCCAAGAAACTAATGCAGGGGACCTACGGGCACTGCGACGAGTGCGTGACTCTAACACCCAAGGGCGCACCGGAGTCCCGCTTGCCGCTCTTTGTAGCCGCCGACTGAATCCGGCCGGCTTAATAACCCCGGCAGCCTTCACGGCGCCGGACAAACCGCCCCGCGGCCATCTTTACGGACGGGCCGGTTGCACTTCTTTTTTCTTCTCGCTCTTTCCATGAATTCAGCGTGTCAACCACACCTGCGCCGCATACGGAGGCAGAGATGACAAAGACCAGAATCATTTGCACGATTGGCCCGGCTTCGAGCCACCCGGGAACGATAAGGCAGCTCGTACAATCGGGCATGAACGTCGCGAGGCTCAACTTCTCGCACGGAACCCACGCCGAGCACGGGGAGCGCATTGAGACGATAAGGTGCGTTTCGAAAGAGCTGGGGCGGCCGGTGGCTATCATGCAGGACCTCGCCGGGCAGAAGATACGCGTGGGAATGGTCGAGCCCGACCCGCTCGCCTTGAGGACGGGCGACGAGTTCACGCTCACGACAAGAAGCGGCAGCGGCAGGTCTCACACCGTTACAGTCGATTTTCCTCCGCTGCCGCGAATGGTGAAACCCGGCGACGCCATACTCCTCAGCGACTGGTCGATAGAGCTGAGGGTCGCGGAGACGACGGAGACGGACGTCGTAACCCTCGTCGCCGCCGGGGGCGAGCTCAGCTCGAGAAAGGGCGTTAACGTGCCGCTCCATTCCCTCGACATCCCCGCCTTCACGGAGAAGGACCGGGCCGACCTCGAATTCGGCATACGGAACGGCGTCGATATCGTCGCGCAGTCCTTCGTCAGGAACGCGGCCGACGTGCGGGAGGTCAGGGAATATCTTCACGAGCGCGGAAGCTCCGCGCCGCTTATCGCGAAGATAGAGAACAACCGCGCCATAGAGAATATCGACGGCATACTCGAGGCCGTGGACGGCATAATGGTCGCGCGGGGAGACCTCGGCGTCGAGACGCCGCTCGAAAGGGTGCCGATAGTTCAGAAGACGATAATCGCGAAGTCGAACGCGGCGGGGAAGATGGTCATCACAGCGACGCACATGCTGAAATCGATGGTGAACGATTTCCGGCCGACGAGGGCCGAGGCCGCCGACGTCGCCAACGCCATACTCGACGGGACGGATGCGGTTATGCTTTCCGAAGAAACCGCCGTCGGGAGCTACCCCGCCATCGCGGCCGCGACGCTCTCCCGCATCGCGCGTGAGACAGAGCTTAGCGATCTCTTCGGAAGCGTCGTTGAGAGGTTTCGGAGCTATCCGCCGCAAACCGACAGGGAAGCGTTCGGGCTCTCCGTATGCGGCCTTTCGGACAACATAAACGCCTCGGGGATTGTTACGCATACGAAGTCGGGATACACGGCGAGGCTCATTTCGAGGTACAGGCCGAGGCAGGCTGTGACCGCGATCACGCCGTCCGAGGCGACCTGGAGGCAGCTCGCCGCCGTGTGGGGAGTGGAGGCGATACTCGACCCGGCGAGCGCCTGAGATGATTTGGAGACTGAAGCGGTAGTCCGGGCCGCGCTCGAATCGGGAGCCGTGAGGCCCGGCGATAAAGTCGTCGTCACGGACGGCGTAAGCATGAGCGCTTTAACGGCGGAGGGGTGAAACTCAGTCCCCCGGCTCTTCGGAGTTGACTCCCTTCAGCATTTCGGTGAGGGTGCCCTTCACGGCGAAGTCCCAGTCGCCCTGGTACTTCACGTCGCTAATGAGCCAGCCCTTTTCAGTCTTTTCGAGAAGTACCGCGTCCTTCCACTTGAATGTTTTTCCGTCGCCGGGGTTCGTATTCGAGAACTCGACCTCGCATTCCGAGGAAGCGTCCTTATCTTTGCACGCTAGCACTTTGAACGCATCCGCCCCTTCGAAGAGTGACGTGAACACGTCGCCCTGGACGAGCGGCGGCACCTCGCCCTTCGTCTCTTCCTTGTATTTCTTCTCGGAGTCGTCGGCCTGCTTCAGGAGCGATACGAGTCCGGGCGTCATGAATGGCGACAGCTCTGCGAGCTGCGCGGCCGAAGGTATGCCGAGGGGCTTCACCTTGAGATAAGCGTTATAGAAAGCGTTTACGGTATCGGCGGGCTTCTTTTCCCCGGCCTGCGTGTAAGCCGCGGACAGCGCGAACAGCAGGATAAATATTGCGGGCAGCATGCGTTTTGCGTTCATGTTTTTCTCCTCCGGGCTCCCGGCCCGAAAAATCCTCACTCAATTCTCAGGCAAAATTTCTTCCCGGTCAACGGAGACCCGAAAATCGGCCTTTTCGTTCCCGGTTTCCCCGAAACCGTATGTTATAGTTACACAACGATGCAGAACTTTATCGACCGCGCTACCGACCCCGAATTCGCGGAGGGCCTGCTCGCCTGGCTCATCACGTCGGGGCTGCGGATACTGCTGGTCGTCGTAATCGCATTCGTTACGATCAAGCTTCTCTACAGGCTCATAGACAAGCTCGAAGCGAGGATCGCGGCCCGGAGCGGGGCGTTCGAAAGCGCGCTGGAAACAGGCAGGAGGCTCGCGACTGTCCGGAATCTCCTGAAGCACCTCGTGTTCATCGTCATATGGGGCATCGGGGCGATGATAATCCTTCGCGAGCTCGGCGTCGACATAGCGCCCATCATAGCCGGCGCGGGCATAATGGGCCTGGCCGTGAGCTTCGGCGCGCAGAACCTCGTCCGCGACATCATAAGCGGATTCTTCATGATCATGGAAGACCAGGTGCGCGTGGGCGACGTGGCCGTCGTGAACGGGACGGGGGGAACAGTCGAGGAGATTAATTTCAGGACGATAGTCATACGCGACCTCGAAGGGACGGTGCACGTCTTCCCGAACGGGACTGTTACGCAGCTCGCCAACCGGAGCAAGGGATGGGCGAGGTACGTCGTAGATGTGAACGTCTCATATAAGGAAGACCCCGACCGCGTCGCGAATGTTTTGAAGCGCGTCGGTGAGGAGCTGGCGAAGGACCCGCTCTTCGGCGGCTTCATACTGGAGCCCATCCAGATACTCGGCGTCGACAGCTTCGGAGCGAACGGCTACGTGATAAGGAGCATGATAAAAACGCTTCCGCTGAAGCAGTGGGACGTCGGGCGGGAGCTCAGAAAGAGGATAAAGAACAAGTTCGAGATAGAGGGGATCGACCTCTCTTCGCCGCCGACGATTATCAGCGTTTCGCAGCTTCCGAAGGCGACGCTCCTCGAACTGGACGTGCCCGGCGACGCGTCTTTCAAGGATACGGGGAAATAGCCCTTGCCGGTGAGTCGCCGGGGATGCTCCGTGGGGAGTAAAATAACGTTAACTTTAATGATAAAAATAACTTAGCGAAGCCCGGCGGGCGTAATTCGTTTCTTAATACGTTCTTTATATCCGGGAGAATTTGTATATAATATGCCGGATATGAAAACGACAACAAAAACCGGCGGCAAGAAGAGCCAGGCTGAATTTACCGATATCGCATTGGACGAATGCCTCGACTGCATGTGCTACGAATTCAGGAAGACGGCGCGTGTGGTGATAAACTTCTACGACGATGCCCTGAAAAGCGCCGACCTTAAAAGCAACCAGTTCCTCATACTCGTGGCCGTGGCCACAATGCAATCGACTAATTTCAAGACTCTGGCGGAGTTTCTCGGCATCGACCAGAGCACTCTCGCAAGGAACCTCGTAACTGTCGAAAAGCAGAACTTCGTAACGGTCAAGCCAGGAAAAAACAAGCGGGAGAAGATCATAACCCTCTCCCGGAAGGGCAGGCAGAAGCTGGTTTCGACATTCCCCCTATGGCAGAAAGCCCAGTCGGACCTCGTCGAGGGCATCGGGGCGGACAAGTGGCGGAAAATGAAGGCGGAAATGGCCGAAGTCGCCGCCGTTGCGCGGGAGCAGGGATAGCCTGCTCCTTATATTAAAATATTAAACGGGATACTGCTTCGCCCGGTTATTCCCCCGGCGGGAGGATTTCGCCCGCCACAGAGAATACGAAACGGCCTCCTCACTCTCTGAACAGTTTCTCCCTCTTTTTGCCTGGCAATTTCCCCATCTCATCCCCCGGAACTCGATATGAAGAAAGATAGATATACATATATTTCGCGAAATCCGGCAATATCGTATTGACATTGAAAAGCGGAGGCACGATAATGGAAAAAAGGGCTGAAGTTTCATAAAGTCTTTTATCGCCGGGGACTACCGGTCGTCAGACGGGGATATGAAGAGACGGGATGAATTAGCCCGGGCAGAGCCGGGCGCCCACGAAATGGCGGCGCTCGAAAGCTTTTCGCAGCCCCGGGAAATTCCGGTAGCTTTGAGGCGCAGAATCGGTAATTATTAGTCAAGTGAGAGAGGCCGCCGTCGTGCAGCCGGGCGATACCGGCGCAAACGATGCGGAGTCGGCAAAAGGCGACTTAATCTTTCCACTCATGCTTACCGGCTATAAGAGGGGCCGGCACCGAAAATACACCGACGTCCGGAATTGATCATTCCTTTCGTCAATGCAGGGGGCTACGCGGACTTTACTAGTAAAGTACCGCTTGTCCAAAAGTTGCTGCATTGAAATCGGGGAGCCCGAAACAGGCGCGCCCGATAATCATTG
>JAGVLR010000011.1 GCA_020054175.1 Candidatus Dadabacteria bacterium | reverse complement strand
ACCTCAAGGCCGAGATTACGGGGCTCTCGCCGGAAGACGGCTTTAAGCTCTCGGACGGCTACAGACAGTTCACCTACGGCAATACTGGCAATACTATAGAGGTAAAGGCCGAAGGGCCGGAGAAAAACGGCTCTTATGAAATCCCCTACGAGGGCGGCCTCGAAGAATACATGGTCCCGGGCCCGCTTATCGACAGCAACGCGCCCGAAATAGTGGCGGCTGCCTCCGAGATCACCGGCGGCGAGAAGGACGCCGCGAAGGCGGCTGCGCTCATAAATAGCTGGGTCTTCCGCAATATAAAAAAGGAGGGGACTGCCAGCGTGCCGAACGCCTTAGACGTGCTGAAAACCCGCTCCGGTGACTGCAACGAACACTCCGCCCTGTACGCCGCCCTGGCCCGCGCCGCGGGGATTCCCACGAAGACCGTGTCAGGTACAATATACATCGACGGCAGGTTCTATTATCACGCGTGGAACGAGGTATATGTAGGTAACTGGGTAGCGGTGGACCCGGCTTTCGGCCAGATGCCGGCCGACGCCACGCACATAAAATTCATCGAGGGAAATTTGAGCGACACCTCCCGGATAATGAAAGCCGTGGGTAAAATTAACCTGAGCATTCTGGAAGCATCCCGATGACCGATAGAACCGCAAAAGAGCTACTGACGGCTGCGCTGGCGATTATGCTCCCTATTGCCGCGCTCACAGCCTGCGCCCACAAATCGGCGAAGACGATAGACTCGATGAATCCCGAGGCCCCCTTCGTTTCCGAAGAGAAGCCGAAGAACGACGCCTACTACCACTTCGCCCTTTCGCGCATGCTTTACCTCGACGGCAAAAATGCCGACTCGCTCCGCGAGCTCGTATACGCCGAGCTTGCCGACCCGAAGTCGGCCTACCTTAAATACAACCTCGCCATCATGTACATATCCGAAGGCAGAATGACCGACGCCCTCGCGAAGCTCGAGGAATCCATAAAGATCAGCCCGGATTTCGCTCCGTCCTACACTCTCCTCGGAAGGGTTTATGCTTCCTCTCAGGATCCGGATATGAAGGCCAAATCCGTTACCATTCTGAATAAAGCCGTAGAGCTCGACCCGAACGACGCCGAGTCCCTTTTATTCCTCGCAATAATGGACACCGAAGCGGGGAACCTGAGCGACGCCGAGGCCAAGTTCAAAAAAATAACGGAGCTCTATCCGGACAGCGAAAAGGGATACTTTTTCCTCGGCCGGCTCTTTTACGAAAAAGGCGATTACGCCGCCGCGGAGGCGAGCTACAAAAAAGCCCTCGAAATCAATCCGAGCTTCGGCTCCGCCCTCGTCGAGCTCGCAGTCGTCTACGAGCAGCAGGGACGTATGAAGGAATCCGAGGACATCTACAGGGACGTCATAGTCCTCTACCCGAACAGCCTCGAATCATATGTTCGCTACGGCAACTTCCTCTTCCGCGTAAACCGCGTCGATGATGCCCGCGAGCAGTTCGAAAAGGCCGAAACCCTCGACTACCACAACCCCGACCTAAAGCTCCGTCTCGGCCTCCTATATATCGAAAGCAGAGACTTCGACAAGGCCATAGAGGAATTCAGGCTCATACTCATGGGCAACCCGAACGACGAAAGGGCGAAGTATTATCTGGCGCTCGCTTACGTCGAGACGGAGAACTACGAATCGGCCGTGCAGCTTCTCGACACGATCGGGCCCGAATCGGAATTCTACGACGCGAGCCTCGTCCAGAGGGCCTACGTCTTAGAAAAGCAGGGCTCGATTTCCGAATCCCTCCAAATAATGGAGCAGGCCTACCAGCGCGAGCCGCAAAACGAAGTCATAGTCAATTACCTCGGAAGCGTTTACCGAAAGCTCGGGCGCGACCAGGACGCCGTAACGCTTTATAAAAAATTTCTGGAATCTAACCCCGGGAGCGAGACGATATACTATTCCCTCGGCGTAACCTACTACCTCCTCGACGACGTGAATAATTCGATCGAAACGATGAAGTCGCTCATAGCGATAAACCCCGAGCACGCCGATGCCCTCAACTTCGTCGGATACACATACGCCGAGCGCGGCGAAAATCTCGACGAAGCCGAAGCCCTCGTGAAAAAAGCCCTCGCTTTATCCCCGGACAAAGGCTACATTCTCGACAGCCTGGGCTGGGTCTACTACAAGAAAGGCAGGTACGCCGAAGCCATAGCGGTTTTAAAGGAAGCCGCGGCGAAACAGCAGGGCGATCCCGCCATATACGAGCACCTGGGCGACGCGTATTCCGCGGTCGGCGACCACGAAACAGCGCTCAGTTATTACCGCCAGGGCCTCGACCTTATCTCCGAAGAAGAGTCGCCGGACGCCGACGAAACGGAGCTTCGGGCCAGGCTCATGGAAAAAATCAACCGCATAACTCAAACCCAGGGGATAAGAAGCGAGCTGTGAATCCCCGCATACTCCCGCTGATTTTCGTAGCACTTTTGCTCGTCCTCTCGGCCTCATGTGCGCCGAAAGGCCCGGTCGAAGAGCCCGGAGAGATGACGGCGGGGGAAGCGGCGTCGAGAGCTGCACTCTTAAACAGCAGCGTGAAATCGGTAAAAGCGCTCGCGCGGGTAAGCATCTCGGCCCCCGGTGAGAAGATATCCTACACACAGGTAACTGTCGCGAGCGAGCCCGACAGGATAAGGCTCGAAGCCTTAAACCCCTTCGGCAGCACAGTCGGCTTCATATCATCCGACGGCCAGAGTATATACGTCATCTCTTCTTCGAGCCGCGACGTCTACCATGGCGACGAAGAATTCGACCTCTCATATATTTACCCGGGGCTCAATCTTAGAATAACCGCCGAGAGCCTGGTCAATCTCGTTCTCGGAAGGCTCCCCTACAACGTATTCTCGTCCGGGAGAGCGCCCGAGCTGAGCACGGACGGCCAGCTCATAAAGCTCACCTATCCCGGCGCTGCAGGCGGCGGCGACGATGCCGTATGGCTCGACCCGTCGACGTTCAAGGCGCGAAAGGCGGAGTTCTCCCTCGAAGGCGGGAGGAAGGCGTCGGTGTCTTATGAATATTTCGGCGGTCTTGTTGCGGGGCACTACTTCCCGCGGAGGATACAGTTCGAATCGAAGGGCCTCTCCATAACGCTTGTCTACGATGAGGGTGTCGAGCTGAACGTCCCCGTGGATTCGTCCCTCTTCCGACCGTCGGCGTCTTCGGGTGCAATTGCAAATATTCGGCCGCAAAATTATAATTAACACGAGACAATCATACTCTTTCTCGTCGTCATACAGGACAAATAACTCATATCCGAGCGAGGTCATCGAACAGTGCCGGAAAAAGAATTGGCAAGGGAATTTACTGTAAAGAACAAGCTCGGCCTCCATGCGAGGGCCGCCGCCGTGTTTGTCAGGCTCTCCGGCAGGTTCGTGAGCGACGTAAAGCTGTCGAAGGACGGCTACGAGGTGGACGGCAAGAGCATCCTGGGCGTGCTTTCGCTGGCCGCGGCGAAGGGAAGCCTGATAAAAGTCGTAACGAGGGGGGAGGATTCGGAGAGCGCCATGGACGAGATCGGCGCGCTCATCGAAAGCGGATTCGGGGAGGGAATATGAGGGCGGAAAGAAAGGGAATCCCCATATCGGGCGGCATCGCCCTCGGGAGGGTTGT
>JAGVLR010000012.1 GCA_020054175.1 Candidatus Dadabacteria bacterium | reverse complement strand
CCCAAAGAGCAAGAAAAAAAACGGGCCGCCCCAGGGAGGAGACGGCCCGCAGAATGGGCGTAACCGGGTGAGTTATTCGCCGTTATTCAAGACATCTATTGCATAATCGGTAATGATTCCAGATCCCGTGTCGAGTCCCCTGGTCTGAGACAGGTCTCCAGCAAGTCCTCTTAACGTATTGGATGAGGAAGCACTAAGCGGTTCTACACTATCGCACTCTCCCTCCATGTCGAAATCAAACACGACGT
Organism: Candidatus Dadabacteria bacterium; assembly: GCA_020054175.1. Taxonomy (GTDB): domain Bacteria; phylum Desulfobacterota_D; class UBA1144; order Nemesobacterales; family UBA2774; genus JADLGH01. Next base: position 2,465 of record JAGVLR010000012.1, on the reverse strand, counting down.
CTCCTATGATAAGATCGTTCACCTGGAAGATGCCGCCGTTGTTCAACCGGACTCCGTCTCCGGATGCATCGAATATCAAGTCCTCGACGAGCGCGACGTCTATGATCGCAAGATCAGCGCTAACAGGGATAGCCCCGAGGGCGATAACAAGCGGGTCCTCGATGATATCAGCAGCCGCTATGGCGACAGTCTCTCCGTCAGACGTTACACCGATGATAATATTGTTCGGCTCGTCGATAAAAATATAAAGCAGGTTCGAGAAATTCGTGTTAAGCGGCGGAACCTGACACGCAGTAGGCGGTTCCGTAGGCGGTGCCGTCGGGGGAGCCGTGGGTGGTGTCGTTGGCGGAGCAGTCGGCTGTCCTCCACCACCCCCTCCGCCCCCACCACATCCTCCAACAATTCCAAGACCTGTAAAAACGAACAGAAGCGATACAGCGAATATCTTTAAAACTCTCATTGAATACCCTCCTCTGTAAATGTTTTGTGTTATAAGAACTCTATCGTTCTGATTCAAAGGATTATATTCCATAATACAATAACGTATTATAGAATAATAGAAGATGGCTGTAAAGGGTGTTCTTGTATTTAAATAATATTTGTATTATATTGATGACAAAGCGTCGGATTTAACTGTATTTATTGAGACAATGGAGAGGGAAACGCCGTGCCCGGTGCTCCGAAACGGCCGATTCGCGGACTTTAAGCGGCGGATTACTGTCCGTTATCGTGTGTGGAGTCGGCCGGCGGCGCCTGGTCGACGGCGATGGCGATCTTGCTGAGGCCCTCAGCCTTCACAGTGTCCATTACCTGCACAACCTTCCCGTGAGGCACGGTATTGTCGGCCCTTATTATGATTATGGATTCCTTGTTCTTAACTTCCTTGAGCCTCGCGGCGAGGCCCTCGATGTCGACGTTCTGGTCGTTGTAGAAGAGCTTTCCGTCCTGGGTCATGTTAACAGTGACCTGCTCGGCCTCTACAGGGTCCGCCGAGCTGGCCGACGGTAGATTCACATTTATCCCCCCCGACGTCGCGGCGAAGCTCAGCGTCACGGCGAAAAATAGGAGTAGGTTAAACACCACGTCCACAATCGGAGTGAGGTCTATCCCGCCCCCGCTTGCGGACTTCGACATTCTTACAGGCTTGAATTTCATCCGAGCACGTCCCTCGTCTTTTCATCCCGCGCGAGCAGGCGCTCCTTCGCGGCGGTTATATATTCGAGTATCCTCCGTCCTTCCTCTTCCATGAGCGCTATCAGCTCGTCCGCCTTGCCCGCGGCGTACTTGTAGGCAATAAACGCCGGTATGGCGACCATGAGCCCGAAGGCCGTCGTGTAAAGCGCCTCGGATATGCCGCCCGCAAGCTCCGGCGGATTGACTATCGGCTTCAACGCGATAACGTCGAATATCTTTATCATACCGGAAATGGTTCCGAGAAGCCCGAGCAGCGTGGCGACGTTACTTATCGCGCCGAGCCCTTCGATGTATCTCAGGAGGTCGAGCGCCTCTTTCCTGCCGGCCTCTTCGATATTTTCGGCCAGGTCGTCAACCGGCTTGTCCGAGTTCTCGAGCGCGGCCACCGCAATCCTCGCCGCCTAGGAATCGTTCGCCCTGGCGTACGCCTCCGCCTCCGTCAGCTTCCCCTGCGAGAGCAGCCTGTAAAGCTGCCCGAGGAAATTGTCCGGGATGACCTTTTTCGGCCTCAGCATCCACATCTTCTGAAGGAATATCCCGAGCCCGACGATAGAGCTGAGGAGTATCGGATACATGAATATCCCGCCCTTCGCGAACGTCTCGAATATACCGGTGTTTAAATCCATCAATCCCTCCGTCTGTGAGCTGAACAATCTGCGATACGGCAGAGAGCCGCCGGGCCCCGCCCGAGCGGCGGTTTTAGAGGAATAGGATAACCCGCAGGCAGGCATAAGGTCAATTCTAATCTGCACGAACGCGTCGTCGTTAATAACCGCGTGATATTGCATTTAACGCCGGAATCGGTAATTTATTCGGCTAACGTGAGATACTCGAACTACTTCATACCGACGCTTAAAGAAGACCCGTCCGACGCCGAAGTCGTGAGCCAGAAGCTCATGATACGCGCCGGGATGATAAGGAAAGTAGCAGCCGGCGTATACAACTATCTGCCCCTCGGCCTCCGCAGCATCACGAAGGTCGAAAACATCGTCCGGGAGGAGATGAACAGGGCCGGTGCGATAGAAATCCTCATGCCCGCCGTCGTACCCGCAGAGCTGTGGAGGGAAAGCGGCCGCTGGAATTACTACGGCAAGGAGCTTCTGCGCTTCAAGGACAGGGCCGAGCGCGAGTTCTGCATCGGGCCGACGCACGAAGAAGTCGTAACAGATATCGTCAGGCGCGACGTCAGCTCCTACAAGCAGCTCCCGATCAATCTCTACCAGATACAGACCAAGTTCCGCGACGAAATACGCCCGCGCTTCGGCGTCATG
>JAGVLR010000246.1 GCA_020054175.1 Candidatus Dadabacteria bacterium | reverse complement strand
GCGCCCGGAAGGCCGAAAGGCAGTATTTCCGCCTCGTCTATGTCTCCGCCGCCGACGTAAGTATGTGAGGAGTTGAGCTCGCCCACCATCTCCCCGATCACGTAGTTAAGGTCTTCCCTGTCTGTAATGAACGGAAGGAGTTTTTCGTACCTCGTCTTCACGGCATTCCAGTCGACCCCGTGCATGCCCGGGTCGTAGAAGAAATCCCTTTGGATCCGCCACGCGTCGACGAATATCTGGTTCCATTCCTCTCTGGGGTCGATGCTGGTCTTGAGCCCCGACAGCGCCAGCTGTCCGTCTCCGGGCTTGCTTCCTTCCGAAAGATTCACGATTCCATAAGTATCGCCCGACCTGTAAATGATCTTCGATCCGTCGGCCGAGAGATCGTAGTCGGAGACGTTCTGCATGACCGTCTTTTCTCTTCTGTCGCCGAGGTCGAAATAGTGGAGCGTGCCGCCCGGGTTGTCCCCCGCGCTGCCCGCGGCCGGGAAGCGGAGATAAACCACCTTTCCGTTAGCGGCGGTAAGACGCCCGAAATTTCCGGCGCCGACCGGGAGCTTCACGGCGCGGGATTCCATCCCCTCAAAATCTATCTCACCCTTTTCTCCTTCTTTTTTCTCCTTTCCGGGCGACACATATTCCTCTTCGTTTATAGGAGCGAGCGGCGATTCCGTGTCTTTCGCGAGCGTCATCGCATATAGCTGGGAGGAGTTGGGATAGATCCATGTATCGTCCATGTCGCCGTAAACCGGTGTAAAAGAGCTGTCGGAGAAGTAGTAGAGATATTTCCCTTCCGGGTCGAAAACGGGTGAGTTGTCGTTATAAAAGCCGTCCGTGATTCTGCGTGATTTTCCCGCCGCCACGTCGTAGACGTATACCGACCTCATTTTATTTGCCCCGGCTTTCACATAGGCCACATACTTGCCGTCTGGCGACCAGGAATAATTGCTTATAATGCCGTACTCGTCCCTGTCGATCTCTTTAGGTTTTCCGTCGTCTATATCGACGGTAAACAGCCGCCCCGTCTTGTCGCTGAAAATGATCTTTTTACTGTCGCGGGACCATACCGGCCTGTAGCGGAAGACGGAGCCGTCCCGCGTCACCCTTGTCTCGTCCCCGTCGCCGTTACTCAGCCTGTAGTAAAGCTCGTATTCGCCCGACCTGTCGGAGAAGTAGGCTACGTATTTGCCGTCGGGCGACCATACCGGAAACCGCTCGGCGACACCGGAAGTGTTGGTGAGATTTTTCACCCTTCCCTGCCCTGCCGGCACCGTCAGGACTTCTCCGCGCGCGCCGAAGAGCGCCCTTTTGCCGGTGGGAGAAATCGAGAAATCGCTGATATTCTCCGTAAGATCTTCCAGTCGCGTGCGAAGCTCGGGCAGATCGTTAGGCACATGCACGACTACCTCGCTCACAGTCTCGTCCGGCAGGCTCAAGAGAAAGAGCCTTCCGCCGTTCTCGAAGACGATATCGTCCGGCCCGAGACTCGGCCATTTCACGTCGTAGTCTTTAAAGTCGGTCACGCGGCGCGTTTCGTGGGTTTCGGTATTGTAAGCCCATATATTAATCCTCTTCTCCTTTCCCCTGTCCGAAACGAAGAAGATATCTTTACCGTGCCACATCGGAACCGAGTCCGTGCCGGGATGGTCGGTGATTTTCTCTATCGAGCCGGTTGCGAGATCGTAAATCCATATATCGCTCGCCATTCCGCCCCTGTACCCTTTCCACGCGCCCCGCATGGGAGGCATGTATTCGAATGCCAGCTTCTTGCCGTCCGGGCTAAGGCTGCCGAGCTCCCCATAAGGAAGGGGAAGCGCCTCGGGAAGACCGCCCCTGGCCGAAAGTTTGAAGAGCCTGTCGTAGCGCTGGCTCGGGCTCAGCATATTCGAGTGGAATAGTATGTTCTTTCCATCGGGGTACCAGTCGACGACGAGCTCGTCGTCGGGGTGGTGCGTGAGCCTCTCCGGTATCCCGCCGTCCCGGGGTATCGTATATATGTCTACGTTGCCGTCGTAATTGCCGCTGAATGCTATTACCTCTCCGTCCGGCGAAAATCTGGGAAGAATCTCGTCCCCCCTGGCGGAAGTGAGCCTGAGGCGAGCCCGCCCGACTTGGGGACTACCCATATATCCCCGGCGTAGGCGAACGCTATCGAATCCGCGCTCACATCCGGATAACGGAGCATCAGGGCGTCGGGAACTTCCTCCACCTGCCCGCTTTCGGGGTTCGAGAAAACTGGAACGGAGCCGAGCAGGAGCACGGCCAGTAGAAGCGCTGCCTTAATCATATGGATAGTATTCGGTAGACTGGTGTTCATTCTGTAGACGGGTGATTCCTTATATATAACGGCACAGGGTTAAGTTTAAGCGCGTTTGATATAAAAATATACCCTCGAACCGGGCCGAATGTCCTCCCGATTTTACGGGACGCCGGCTCAAATCTCGTCCTTGAAGTCGGTTTTGAACGCCTTCTGCGAGGCCGAGCGCTCAAGCGCAAGCTCTATAAGCCTGCTTACGAGGTCCCTGAAACCGAGGCCGCTCTCCTGCCAGAGACGGGGGTACATGCTTATCTGGGTGAATCCCGGGATCGTGTTTATCTCGCTCACGTAAATCGCGCCCGTTCCTTCCTCAATGAGAAAATCGACCCTCCCGAGGCCGCTGCAGTCGAGTGCTTTGAATGTCCTCACGGCGTAATCCTGAAGGAGCGCGGTCAGTTCCCCGCCGAGCTCGACGGGGGCGACGAGACCTGTCCCCTCTTCGAGGTATTTCGCCTTGTAGTCGTAAAATTCCCTGTGCGGGATTATCTCTCCCGCGCACGAGGCCAGGGGCTCCTCGTTTCCGAGGACGCTTATCTCTATCTCGCGCGGGTTTGTTACGGCTCTTTCGACGATTATACGGTTCGAGAATTTGCATGCGTAGTCGATGGCCTTTTCGAGCTCGTCTCCGTTTTTCGCTTTGGTTACGCCCACGGAAGAGCCGAGGTTCGCCGCCTTGACGAAGCACGGCATGCCGAGGACGTTCATAGCCAGTATGGCGACGCCGTTCCTGTCGGCTTCCCATTCGTGCTTGTAGAATCCCATGAATTCCGGGACGGGGAGGCCGGAATCCTTGAGCACCGCCTTCATTACTATCTTGTCCATGCCTACGGAAGACCCGAGGACCGATGCACCGACGTAAGGTACGCCCATAAGCTCGAAGAGCCCCTGAACAGTGCCGTCCTCTCCGAAAGTTCCGTGAAGGACGGGAAATATAACGTCCACTTTATGCGATGCAACGAATTTACCGTCGGACGAGATTTCGAAGAAGAGCGGGTCCACGGAGCCGAGTGAAGGCGTGAGAAAAGAGCCGGTTTCGACTTCAAGTTTCCCACCGCCGAGCCAGGCGTCTATGGACGCCCTTCTCCATACCCCTTCCTTATCTATAAACACGGGGAATATATTATATTTATCTGTATCCGTATTAGATATCACCGACCTCGCCGATACGAGCGAAACCTCGTGCTCGACAGACCTCCCTCCGAAAACGACTCCGACTGTTATTTTTGCCAAGATGCCCCCTTATTTTCTTATTATGCGAAGCTGAATCCCGCCTGATCGCGGCGGTATCTAACGGGTTACCCAAACGGCTCCACGTTGTCAAGACAGAAGTGGCTTCAGTTGCTTGCAAATGCAAAGTCTTAATGTAAAATCCACTCAGCGGATTGGCAGTCAACCTAAAACAGGAGGCGATTCATATGCAGAAAGTAGTTCTGAGCGAACCGTTAAGGACTGCAATCGGGGCATTCGGCGGAACGTTGAAAGATACGAACTCCGCGAAGCTGGGCGCCGCGGTTGTAAAGGAGATACTGGATAGGACGGGAATCGACCCGAAAGAGATCGACGATTGCATTATGGGCAATATTCTCGGTGCTGGTCAGGGAATGAACGTATCCAGGCAGATATCCATCGAAGCGGGGCTGCCCGTGGAGACGCCGGCGGTGACGATTAACCGCGTCTGCGGCTCGGGAGTACAGTCTATAGCACTTGCCGCGCAGGCGATAAAGGCCGGTGACGCGGAAGCCATAATCGCGGGCGGCACCGAGAACATGAACCTCGCCCCCTTTTATCTTCCCAAGGCGCGTTACGGATACAGGATGGGGATGCCTAAAGAAGAGATAGTCGACGGCATGGTGTACGACGGCCTCTGGGACATATTCAACGATTATCACATGGGAGTCACCGCTGAAAACCTCGCGGAATCCTACAACATTTCGAAAGACGAACAGGACGAATTCGCTTACAAGAGCCAGATGAAATGTAAGGCCGCCCAAGACGAGGGCAGGTTCAACGACGAGATAGTGCCGATTCTCATCGCGCAGAGAAGGGGCGACCCGGTTCCGTTCATAAGGGACGAGCATCCGAAGGGCGATACCACCCTCGATGCGCTCAAGGGCCTCCGCCCCGTATTCAAGGTTGGCGGAACGGTGACGGCGGGAAACGCGTCGGGAATTAACGACGGCGCCGCCGCTATTCTCGTGTCCTCTGAGAAAAAGGCCAAAGACCTCGGGCTTAAACCCGTAGCCTCGATAGTGTCATATGCAGTAGGTGGAGTCGATCCTTCGATAATGGGCATCGGACCGGTGCCGGCAATACAGAAGGCGCTCGACAAGGCCAAGCTCTCCCTCGACGACATAGACCTCTTCGAGTTAAACGAGGCCTTCGCCGCGCAGTCGCTCGCGGTGCTGAGAGACCTTCCGATACCTGAAGAGAAAATCAATGTGAACGGCGGAGCGATAGCCCTCGGTCATCCGATAGGCGCTTCCGGAACGAGAATTCTCGTTACCCTTCTCCACGAGCTCGGCAGGAGAAAGAAGGCAAAGCGCGGCCTCGCTGCTCTCTGCATCGGCGGCGGCATGGGTATCGCTATTATCGTTGAGAAAGAAAAGAGTTAAACATTCAGGATTGAAACTTCCGGGGAGGGTTTTCGAGCCCTCCCCTTTTTCACGCCCGGAAAGCTTACTTTCATTCCAAAACATCCCGGAATTTGCCCTACTTACCTCCGGACGGCGTACCCGGCTGGATTTCTATAAAATATTCCTCTGCCTCGAAAAGGCTTTTGAATTTTTCAGGTACCGGCGCGACTGTCCTTTCGGCGTAGTTCATGAACACGATTCCCGTCTTCGCCGTGGCGATTTCCTTGCCCGTTTCCTTGTTGCCGACTCTGTACACGAGGTCGCAGCCGTACTTCGTAAAATCGCACACTGCAATGTCAATTACGACAACGTCGCCGTAAAATCCCTCGGATTTATACACTATTGCCACGTCCGAGAGTATTATCCCCGGCCTGTCCACTTCGAGCTCCGTAAATCCCAGGCTGTAAAAAAACCTCACCCTCGCCTCGTGTGTGAGCGACAGTATGGAATCGTGCCCGAGGTGCCCCCCGTAATTGATATCGCTTATCCGAAGCGGGATTTCGGTGGAAAAAACGTGCTTTTCGGGGAATTCCATTTTTATTCTGGCCATTGAGTATCCTTTTTATTGTGAATTATCACCCGGCCTTTATAACATGCGCCCTGAAGGGTTCAGAGGCGCATACAGAAAATCAGGTTGACACACCGCCGGGTCGTTTGCTAAATTTGTATTATACTTTATATAGGTCGTTTCACGCGAATCTGCCATGACCAAAGATAGAATCGACACCGTATCCATAAGGTCATATTTCAGTAACCTCGTAGATCTAAGCTTCTTCGATCTCGGAAAAGAAAGGGACAGGGACGCAGCCGAGTATCTCACCGAAATGCTCACCGAGTTCGCCCGGTCCGAGAGCCTTTACAAGCTGACCGACGACGCCGGGAAGAAAGTGAACACCATAGTCGACATGCTGATAGAGAGCCGGAAGGTTCCGCCCGACAACAGCGGCTACCAGAGAGAGGTCAGGAAATATATGGGCGACTTCTCGCTCTTCATGAGCGGCATATTCCGCGACTACGTTAACCGCGGCTCCTACCTCTCCTACTACATGAGCGAGGGGATGAAGTCGTATTCCGTCGTATCTATACTGGACCTCGAAAGGGGCGAGGGAAATCCGATCATGTTCAGCAAGCTCGCCCGCGAGTTCGAATTTTAT
>JAGVLR010000226.1 GCA_020054175.1 Candidatus Dadabacteria bacterium | reverse complement strand
TTATACGCTTCCCATTTATCTGATAATGACGCTTCTCTTTCTCTACTCGGGGCGATTTTTCTTCGCGGCGCTCGCAGGTGTACTAATGGTTTTCACGAAGGAATCGGGCTTCATGGTATACGGCGTGAGCGTTTTTCTTTACGTGCCGCTCGTGCTGATAAAGGGCTCGCTAGCATGGAAAGACAAAAAGAAATTTCTCTACATGATAACCGTATTGACTATACCGATTGTTCTCTTCGTCATTTACATGTACATGACACCGAAAACCCAGATAGGGGATTCGTGGCTCGATGGGATACTCAAAATGCTCAAGTTTTATATCGTCGATCCCGTTATAGCCGCCCAGCTGGTTTCCCTCCTGGTTCTCAATTTCAACTGGATACTCACGGGGATTATCGCCGCCGGCTTCATTCTCTTTGTGGTCAATTATTTGAAGAGGCTGCGCATCGAAGCCGGGCTCGGTTTTTACGACCGCATTTACTTTTACCTTCTCTTCATCCTCTTCGTTTATTTCCTGACGCGCATTCCGATGTGGAACAATCCCCGCTACATGCTCCCCGTATATCCTGTACTCGTGATACTATTCGCGGATGCCGTGTCGATACTCTTTAAAAAAAGGCAGGCTGTCGTTACATGCATCATCGCCGTCGTTCTCGTCCTGCAGTGCGTCTCTTCGTTCCGCACGATAGACCCGGTATCGAAAAGCGTTATGGGCACGTTCAAATTCGGCTCTCACGAAATGCTGGGGATGACGAGCTTCAAGGGCGGCTCCGGCTTTTACGGAAGGGACCAGCTCGTTTACAACTTCGAATTCACGGAGATCCACTACCTTACCGAAAAGATTTACCAGACGGTCGGAACGGATAAGCTCTTCGTTGCCGCTCCGTACTCAACATGGACCAATGCATTTACCAGCATAAACAAAGAGACCGGAAGGCGCATGATGTACGGCGAAGGACTAATAAATGCGAGGTGGGCGTTTTCCGACACGCTTATAAAGAAACGCCTTTTCCCGGAAGAGATTTATTACATAGCATATCCCAATTTCGAAAAGGCGAACCGGGAGCAGCAGGCACAGTTATCCCATGTTTACGATACGAAGGAAATCATAACTGTCGAAGACGGCGGATACGCCATAGATGTATACCACTACGTGAAGAAGGGCGAACTCAGGTAGCGGCTGCTCGATTACGAGAAGCTCAAATGTTCTTCGGGCCGGGGAATATAGACGTTCCGCCGGTGTCTGAAACCCACCGCGTCATCCTGGCTTGTTAGCTAATCGCCGTTCAGCTGTTTGTAAATCCCTACGCTACGATCTTTACTTCTCCGGTGAACAGATCGTAGACCGCGCCGACGATCTTCAGCTTTCCTTCCCTGACCCTGTCGGCCAATACCCGGACCGAGCCGTTCAGCGTATCGACCCCGATGTTCACGTTGGCTACTGTCGCGTTATCGAGGAGGTCTCCGGGCTCGTCTTTCGCCGCTGCGACTGCGGGGCCTATGGAGTAGACAATATCATCGATCGCGCCTGGGAATTCCGTGCCCTTCTCGACGGCCTCTATCGCGCTGGATACGGCCCCGCAGCGGGAATGCCCGAGAACCATGATGACTTGCGCGCCGAGCGCCAGGGCACCGTACTCGAGACTGCCGACTATCCCGTAATTGGCGGTGTTGACTATGTTCCCGGCCACACGGACGACAAATAAATCCCCGAGGCCCTGATCGAATATTATCTCCGGGGCGACCCTCGAATCGGCACACGCAAGTATGGCGGCAAAAGGCGTCTGTCCGAGTGCCACCTGCTCTCGCACCTCGACGGTTCTCCTGGGGCTCTTCTTTAAGGAATTGACGAAACGCTCGTTTCCTGCCATAAGCTTCTTGAGAGCCTCGTCCGGCGTCTGCGGCCTCGGGGTCTCGTCGGCGCGCGCTTCGCCGACCGTCATCAAGTCGTCCCCATACTTGATAATCGATGCTCCCAGCGCGGCGGCTCCCGTAAATTTAACGAAGCTCCTTCTCGAAATAAATTTTGAGTCTTGCATTTTACCCCCTCTATTTGAACAGGATTCATTCTCAATATACATCCTTTTGACTCCGGATTGTTAAGTCAAAAAAATACGGATTAGAGGTGAGCTTCCCTGATTCGCCAGCTTCATTTGTGAGCGGCCTCGCCGGCGCCACACTTTTCGTGAAAGTGGCACTATAATAAGCGTTGGAACTTCTCAGGTTCATCTAAATTGCCGATTTCTAACAGAGCCGGCGCCTATATCGAGGACACGGAGGATACGATGAAAAAGCTTGCCATATCGCTCGTATTAATGCTGACTGCAAGCGGCGCAGCCGCCGCGGAGAAAATCACGTTCTGCGTCGTCGACGATTTTATGCAGATCGTAACTTACAGAGGCGAGAACGAGGACTGCCTCGAGTTTGAAACAGCGCTCGATATCATTTCAGGCGAGCGTGGGCCGGTCGGACCGCAGGGACCAGCCGGACCGCCTGGACCTCCGGGGCCTCAAGGGCAGCAAGGGCCTCCCGGACCGCAGGGACCAGCCGGACCGCCCGGACCTCCGGGGCCTCAAGGGCAGCAAGGTCAGCAGGGTGAGCAGGGTGAGCAGGGTATTCAAGGTGAAGAAGGACCGGAGGGACCTGCCGGACCGGCCGTGCAGATAATAGGCGGCTCGACTGGAGTGCTCCTTCTTCTTCCGCTGGAGCAGGTTTTTCTGCCGATGTTCTACGGCATGATAGGCGCGGCGTCGGATGTTGAAGTCCCCATGCCTGCATCCGGCGCTGTAACGAATCTGAATGTGCGCACGAGGTCTAACGTGAGCATAATCATAGGGCACTACGACTTCTATATATGGAAATCCGGTTCGGATTCCACTGTCACC
>JAGVLR010000143.1 GCA_020054175.1 Candidatus Dadabacteria bacterium | reverse complement strand
GTGCACTGCCTGAAGTACGGCGTGACTACAAACCACGTCCTCGGCCTAGAGGTCGTGCTGCCGAACGGCGACGTGATAGAAACGGGCGGGAAGACACTCGACAGGCCGGGGTACGATCTGACAGGGCTCATAGTCGGCTCCGAGGGATTATTAGGCATAGTCACCAGGGTCGTTCTCAGAATAGTAAGGAAGCCCGAGACTGTGAAAACCTTCCTCGCGGCGTTCGACAGAATAGAAGACGCCGGGGCCGCCGTTTCGGGCATAACGGCGAGGGGAGTCATCCCGGCGGGGCTCGAAATCATGGACAACCTCTGCATACGGTCCGTGGAAGAGGCCGTGCACGCGGGATATCCCGTCGATGCAGGGTCTATACTCCTCGTCGAGCTGGATGGGCCGGCGGCGGGAGTCGAAGCGGAGATGCCGATAGTCGAACAAGTGCTCAGGGAGAATAACGCCGTCCTCATAAAGATGGCGAAGGACGCCAGGGAAAGAGACCTCTTCTGGAAGGGCCGGAAGAACGCCTTCCCCGCGATGGGGCGGATCAGCTCCCACTACTACGTTCAGGACGGCGTTATACCGCGAAGCAAGCTCTCGGAGGTGCTGGGGAAGGTCGAAGCTCTCAGCAGGGAGTACGGGCTTAAAGTTGCGAACGTGTTCCACGCGGGCGACGGGAACCTCCATCCGCTCGTTTTATACAGCGCGGCGAACGAGGGGGAATCCGAGAGGGCGCACGAGCTTGCAGGGAAGATACTCAGGGCGTGCGTAGACGCCGGGGGGAGCATAACCGGGGAGCACGGCGTCGGAAGCGACAAGAAGATATATATGGATGAGATGTTCACCGAGAACGACCTCGACGCGATGAACGTCGTCCGCTGCTCGTTCGACCCCAAGGGGCTGTCGAATCCCGGGAAGGTGTTCCCGACGCCGAGGACGTGCGTCGAGCAGGGGCACAAGCACTACACGGAGCATCCCCTTCAGAAGGCGGGCCTCGGGGAATTGTTCTAATCTCCGCCTCCGATTTGAATTCTTGCCGAATGCTATGTATTAAAATCCTTATATCATGGGCGATAACTCGATACTGAACAGTCTTGCCGGGATAGTGGGCAGGGAAAACGCCGTTTCGGGCGAAGAGGCGTCTGCATTTTCCGTGTGCGGCGCCGCACCTCGAATAGTTTTATTCCCAGGGAGCGTCGAAGAGGTTTCCGAGATAATGAAGGCGGCATCCCGCGATCTGCTTTCAGTTATACCGATGGGCTCCAACACGAAGCGCGGCCTCGGAGAAGCCCCCGGAAGGGCGGACGCCGCGCTTTCCGTGAAAAGGCTGAACAGGATACTGGAGCACGAATCCGCCGACCTCGTGGCGACTGCGGAGTGCGGCATGACTCTCTCGGCGTTTCAGGAAGGCCTCGGAGGGAAGAGCCAGTTTCTCCCGGTCGATCCTCCGCACGCCGCGAAGGGAGCGACGATCGGCGGAATAATCGCTTCAAACGACAGCGGCCCGGAGAGGCTCAGGTACGGCACGACGCGCGAGCTTCTCATAGGTATGAAGGTCGTTAAGGCGGACGGGAGCGTTTTCAGCGGCGGGGCGAAGGTTGTGAAGAACGTCGCGGGCTACGACCTTCCGAAGCTCTTCGTCGGCTCGCTCGGAACGCTCGGCGTAATGGTCGAAGCGACGTTCAGGCTCTATCCTGTCCCCGAATATTCCCGGACGTGTATTGCCGGCTTCGGCTCGCTCGAAGATTCTCACGCCGCCGTGCAGTCGCTTCTCAACTCCGACCTCGTCATGACCTCGCTCGAACACATTACCCCCGCGCTCGCGGAAGCCCTTTCCGCGAGCACCGGCGTGTTTATGAAGCGCGGCTGCTATCACCTGGCCGTCAGGATCGCGAACGTGGAAAAGGCCGTCAGGGACCAGGTGGAGCTGGTGAACGGAATACTCGGCAGGCACGGGGCGGAAGTGTACGTCATCGAAGGCGGCGACGAAAGCTCTTTCTGGAGCGAGATAAGGGATCTGCCCGGCGGCGATGCGGAAGAGGGCAGGGCGGTATGCAAGGCAGGGGTAGTTATAAACGAAGTGCCGGCGGTGTTCAAAGTGATCGAGATGCTCGCCGAGGGGGGAGTGAAAGCCCGCGCGTCTGCCCGCGCGGGGAACGGGATAGTAATGATAACCCTTCAAGGTGAAAACCCGGCGCTCGTATCCGCCATAGATTCCCTCAGGATGGTCGCGGAATCGGGCGGAGGTACGCTCGTTATAAACGACGCGCCGCCGGGCGTGAAGTCAGCCGCCGGAGTATGGGGCGACATCGGCCCGGGCTATTCCCTGATGAAAAGAATAAAATCCGGTTTCGACCCGTTTAACATTCTCAATCCCGGAAGGCTCGTCTAGATATTCACTTGAGACTAAAAAAATGCTTGCGGCCGTCGCTCCGCTTTGTTAGCATAATTGGGCTTTCGGTGAACCGATCCGTTCGCCGCGCTGCAATATGATCAGAAGAAAAGACAGCGAAGGTTGGATACTCGTAGCCCAGCACGACCACGCGGTGCTGGCGGGGGAGATAATCGCCCTCTGGGGGAACGGGCTTTTTTCGCCGCCCCGTCCGTATGACGAGGTGATTTTCGCAGTCACAGAGCACGACTCGGGCTGGAAAAGCTGGGACTCCCGGCCGAAGATAAATCCCGAGAACGGATATCCCGCCAATTTCATGGAGATGGAATCCCGGGACCAGTACCGCATATGGAAGGGCTCCTACCTCGGCCACGCGGATAAGCATCCTTACGCTTCCTCTCTCATCGCGCTTCACTTCGACAGGTTCAACGAGAAGTCGCTCGACAAGAACCCCGGAAACGGCTCGGCGAAGCTTCTCGAACGGGAGATAAGGGAGTTCGTCTCCAAAAACCTCGGCATAGAGATCAAGTCGGACGAGATAAGCGCTCTTCCCCTCGACGTGAAAATCAATCTCAGGTTCGTCCAGGTGGGGGACATCATATCCCTCACGCTCTGCCACGGCTGGTTCGACATGGAGATAAAAGACGTCCCCGTGAGCTACGCGGGCGAAACCGCTACGATTAAAATGACTTCTTCGGACGGCTTTAACTTCAACATGGACCCGTATCCATTTAAAGCGCCCGTGATAAAGTGCAGCGTCCCGGCCGTGCGGCTCGAACGGAAAGCGTTCGAAAGCGACGACGATCTCCGGCGCGTCCTTAAAAACGCCGAGCCCGCCGCCCTTGATTTCACCATCGGAAAAGGCTAAACCTTTAGATTATGGGAAGCGTTGCCCACAGAGCCTTCGACGACATAGACAGGCCGAGCCCGGGGCTTATAGACGACTGCGTTCACTGCGGCTTCTGCCTCGCTTCGTGCCCGACGTATCTTGAAACCGGCAGCGAGCTCGACTCGCCGAGGGGTAGAATTTATTTAATGAAGACTGCGGGCGAGGGGAAGATACCTCTCGAAGGCTCGCTCGTGTCTCACCTCGACAAGTGCCTCGGGTGCCTCGCATGCATGCCGGCGTGCCCTTCCGGGGTGCAGTACGGGAGCCTCATAGAGGCGGGCCGCTCGCAGATAGAAAGGCGCTACGAAAGGCCGCTTTCCCAGAGGCTTTTCAGGTCGCTCATCTTCTCGCTCTTCCCGTACCCGCAAAGGCTCAGGCTCATGACGCCCTTCTTTTATATATACGAGAGGCTCGGCATAAGGCGCCTCGTCGAATCTTCCGGGATACTCCGGGCCGTTTCGGACAATCTCGCTCAGATGGGCGAGATGCTGCCGAAGGTGAACTCGCTCCTTCCGCCCGGGCCGCTGCCGGAGGTCGTCCCCGCGAAGGGTAAAAAGCGATTCAGGGTCGCGCTTCTGACAGGATGCGTCCAGAGCGTTTTCTTCAACAGGACGAACGAGGCGACTGTGAGAGTGCTCGCGGAGAACGGGTGCGAGGTCATCATCCCAGAGGGGCAAGGCTGCTGCGGCGCTTTGTCCGTGCATTCGGGAAGGCTCTCCGAGGGGAGGGATTTCGCCAGGGGCCTCATAAGGAAATTCGATGGCCTCGAAGTCGACGCGCTGATAATCAACTCCGCCGGGTGCGGCTCGACTATAAAGGACTACGGCCACATTTTAAAGGACGATCCCGAATACGCCGAAAGGGCGGAGGCGATTCCGGCAAAGGCCAGGGATGTTATGGAGTTTTTATCCGATGCAGGGCTCACGGGGGAGTTGAAAGACCTCAATATAAGAGTCACATACCAGGACGCATGCCACCTCGGCCACGCGCAGGGAATAAAAGACCAGCCGAGGAACGTGATCAGACAGATACCGGGGGTGGAGCTCACGGAGCTAACGGAGTCGGACGTCTGCTGCGGGAGCGCGGGAATCTACAACCTCGTTCAGCCGGAGATGTCGAGGAAACTTCTCGCCCGGAAAACATCGCACGTCGAAGAAACCAGGGCCGATTACCTCGTGGCCGGGAACCCGGGATGCCTGCTTCAGATCGAAAAGGGCATCAGGCAGAAGGGGCTCAACATGAAGACCGCGCATCCGATAGAGCTTCTGGATTGGTCTTACAAAGGCGCAATAGACTAACCGCCTTACTTCCCCCAGCTTACCCCGCGCGATTTTATCTCGGCGAGAACGCCTTCCCGGTTCTTATCCTCCGATACCCAGAAGCTGCCGGACAAATCGGACGGCATTTCAGGGTTCGGCAATTCGCATACCTTCAGCACCTTTTCGCACTGAAGGGTTTTCATGTTCCCGTCTATGAACTGCATGCAGGAAAGGGCGAAATCCTTCGAGTCCGCAGCGAAGGCAGACCATCTGCCGGGTCCGATTTCGGACGTCCATCCCGCGCTCGCGGTTCC
>JAGVLR010000109.1 GCA_020054175.1 Candidatus Dadabacteria bacterium | reverse complement strand
GATAAATTGGAAGATTTAGTGAAGACACGAAGATTTTTAGCACAATTTGCACGCCACGCGTGCAGGAAATCGAAGTGGCAGCCTCGTTGCTGTTTCACTGGCGCGCTGCCGGTGCACGAGCCTCCGAAGGCGCTTCGTCGAGAAACACACTACGTGTGTGCTACTTTTCATCAAGGAAAAGTAGAAGTCTTTTTCAGTTAAGGATTTTTAAAACATAGATTCTGAATCGTAGTTCAGAATGACAGACTTGAAAGATAGATTTCTCGCTGCGCTCGAAATGACAGATTCGGTGTACCTATGAGAATAAGGACAGGCGTCCCTTATCCGCCGCCTGCCCGTTAAACAAAATTTCCCTGTTTAATATTGGAAAAATCCCTTTCCGGTCTTTCTGCCGAGCCAGCCAGCCCTTACCATCTGGCGGAGTAGCGGAGCGGCGCGGTATTTCGGGTCCTGAAATTCTTCGTAGAATACGTCCATGATATTTATGGTTACGTCGAGGCCTATGAGGTCTATGAGGGCGAGGGGCCCTATAGGCTGGTTTGTGCCGAGCTTCATGGCCTTGTCGATGTCTTCCGGGGTGCCGACGCCGTCGGAATAGGCGAAGACGGCTTCGTTTAACATCGGGACGAGTATCCTGTTGACTATGAAGCCGGGGTGGTCGATCGTCTTTACCGGGTCCTTTCCGAGAGCAACTGCGAAGTCGTAGGCGAACTGAAGAGTCTCGTCGGATGTGGTAAGCGCTTTTATAATCTCGACGAGCTTCATGACGGGCGCGGGGTTGAAAAAGTGCATGCCGACGACCTTGTCCGCCCTCTTGGTACCGACCGCTATCTCGACTATAGGAAGGGACGAGGTGTTGGTCGCGAGGACGACGTCGGGAGCTACGGCCTCGTCGAGTTTCTTGTATATGTCTTTCTTTACGCCCATGTCCTCGAAAACGGCCTCGATTATGAGGTCAACGTCCTTTAAATCGCCGAATCCGGTGGTTTTGGATATGCGGGAGATGATGGATTTACTCTCTTCCTCGCTGATGGTTTCCTTCTTGACGAGCCTTCCGAGGCTGCTTTCTATGCCCTTCACGCCCCTTTCGAGCGCGGCGCCGGATACGTCGATCAATACTACTTCTCTTCCGCTCGACGCGACGACCTGAGCTATGCCGGAACCCATCGTGCCCGCACCGACTACACCAACCTTTTTAATATCTTCGACTTTCCTGGACATGTACGCCCCTCCTTTTTTATTCGCAACTGCGAAGTCTGAGTTAATTATACCTTATGGGTAATTTTATCAAGACCCCTGGAGAGAGGCGTGGAGACGCGTTTGAAAGAAGCGCCCGGGGGAATTAAAATACCGCCATGAAGGTGCTGGGACTTACGGGAAACATTGCCTCGGGGAAGAGCACGGTGGCGCGCATGCTGGGGAGCATGGGGGCGCGTATTATCGACGCCGACGAGATAGCGCGGGAGGTCGTCGAGCCGGAAAAGCCGGCGTGGGCCGATATAGTGAAGAAGTTCGGGCCCGGGGTCCTGAGCCCGGACGGCACCATAGACAGGCGGCGGCTCGGGGAGATAGTTTTCGCGGACGAGAGCAAGAGAAAGCTCCTCATGGACATAACGCACCCGAGGATAAAGGAGGCCGTCCGCGAGCGGCTTTCGGAGCTCATGAAAGAAGGCGTTTCTGTCGCCATAGTAGAGGCCGCGCTTATCGTGGAGAGCGGGGGGCTCAGGGAATTTCTCGACGGGCTGATAGTCGTGACGGCTGACGAGGAGCGCCAGATAGAAAGGCTCATAAAGCGGAACGGCTACACCCGGGAGGAGGCGCTCGCGAGAATAGGCTCGCAGATGCCGGCCGTGGAGAAGGCCCTTCACGGGGATTACCTTATAGATAATTCAGGCACGGAAAAGGAGACGGAGGCCCAGGTTAAAAAACTGTGGTCAGAAATAAACGGGGCGGGATGACGGGGAACATTGCAAGTCCGTACGCAAAATTACTACTTCTATAACATAGATATTGTGGCAATTTTTCGCCCTTTACAAACTCGTGTGCAGCTGCACTCGTGAAGCGATTTAATACCGTCTTTCACCCCATTACCCTGCCCCGCCCCTAACTTGCATAATAGGTATTTACAGAGTATTTTTTTGGATTCCCAAGAACCTTCGAAGGAGCCGATAATGAAGGAAAAGATTGCAATTCTGGAGCAGAAAGAGAAAGAAGCCGAGGAAGGCGGGGGCGAGGCCAGAATAAAAAAGCAGCACGAGAGCGGGAAGCTCACGGCGCGCGAGAGGATCGACCTTCTGCTCGACAAGAACACGTTCGTCGAGCTCGACAAATTCGTCGTGCACAGGTGCACCGACTTCGGCATGGACAGTAAGAAGTTCCTCGGCGACGGCGTCGTCACGGGATACGGCAAGGTCGAAGGCAGGCAGGTGTTCGTTTACGCGCAGGACTTTACCGTATTCGGCGGCTCGCTCGGCATGGTGCACGGGAAGAAGATATGCAAGGTCATGGACCTCGCCATGCAGGTGGGCGCCCCTATAATCGGGCTTAACGACTCTGGCGGCGCGAGGATACAGGAGGGCGTCGAAAGCCTCGGCGGCTACGGCGAGATTTTCTGCAGGAACGTGCTCGCATCGGGAGTCGTGCCGCAGATATCCGCCATAATGGGCCCATGCGCGGGCGGAGCGGTTTATTCCCCCGCCATAACCGACTTCACCATCATGGTGAGAAACACCAGCTACATGTTCATCACGGGGCCGGACGTTATAAAGGCGGTAACGCACGAGGAAGTTAACGCAGAAGAGCTCGGCGGCGCCGACCTTCACAACACTAAAAGCGGCGTGGCGCACTTCGCGACAGAAGACGACAAGGAATGTATTGCACTGATAAAGGAGCTTTTGAGCTTCCTACCCTCTAACAATATGGAAGACCCGCCGAGGACAGGTACGGACGACCCGTCCGATAGAAAGGTCACTGCCTTGAGAGCCATAGTCCCCGAAAACCCGAATAAGCCTTACGATGTCAAAGACGTTATAGCCGCTGTCGTCGACAACGGATACTTTTTCGAGGTGCAGGAGCTTTATGCGCAGAATATAGTCGTCGGTTTTGCTAGGCTCGCGGGCCGCGTCGTGGGAATAGTCGGCAACCAGCCGAACGTTCTCGCGGGATGCCTCGACATAGACGCGTCCGTCAAGGCCGGAAGGTTCGTCAGGTTCTGCGACTGCTTCAACATACCGATACTGACGTTCGAGGACGTCCCCGGATTCCTACCCGGGACCTCGCAGGAATGGGGCGGAATCATAAAGCACGGGGCGAAGCTGCTCTACGCCTACAGCGAGGCTACTGTCCCGAGGGTGACTGTCATAACGAGGAAGGCCTATGGCGGCGCGTACGACGTTATGTCGTCGAAGCACGTGAGGGGCGACATCGTCATGGCGTACCCGACGGCGGAGATTGCTGTCATGGGCTCAGACGGTGCGGTGAATATCATATCCCGCGCGCAGATACTCCAGGCCGAGGACTCCGAGGCAGAAAGGGCGCGGCTCATCGAAGAATACAAGAAGAGGTTCGCTAATCCCTACAGGGCCGCCGACCTCGGATTCGTCGACGAGGTAATAAGGCCCGAAGACACGAGGACGCGCGTTATCTCGGCGTTCGAGATGCTCGACGGCAAAAGGCAGACGAATCCCCCGAAGAAACACGGGAACATACCACTGTAAATAAAAGGACGCTTCATGTTCAAAAAGATTCTGATTGCGAACAGGGGAGAAATAGCGGTAAGGATCATACGGGCATGCAGGGAGCTCGGTGTGAGCACCGTGGCCGTTTATTCCGACGCCGACAGGCGCTCCCTTCACGTTGCGCTGGCCGACGAGGCCTACCACATCGGCGGCTCCGCGCCGGGCGAAAGCTATCTTAAAAAAGAAAATATCATAGACGCCGCGTTAAAATCCGGGGCCGAGGCCATTCATCCGGGGTTCGGTTTTCTTTCGGAGAACGAGGCGTTCGCAGAGATGTGCGAAAAGGCGGGAATAGTTTTCATCGGCCCTTCGCCCGAGGCCATAAGACTCATGGGAGACAAGATCACGGCGAGAAAGATCGCTTTCGATGCCAAGGTGCCGCTGGTGCCCGGCTCGGAAGGGGCTGTGAGCGACGTCGAGGCGTCTGTCGTGGCGAACGGCATCGGATATCCGCTCATGATAAAAGCGTCGGCCGGCGGCGGCGGGAAGGGCATGAGACTCGTAAGGTCGAAGGACGACTTCGAGAGCGCGCTCCGTATGGCGAGGAGCGAGGCGAGGTCGGCATTCGGCGACGATTCGGTTTACGTCGAGAGATTCGTCGAGCAGCCGAGGCACATAGAGATACAGCTCATAGCGGATTCATACGGCAACACGCTCCACCTCTTCGAGCGCGAGTGCTCGATACAGAGGCGGCATCAGAAGGTTATCGAGGAAGCCCCATCGGGCTTTATCAGCGCCAAGACCAGAAAAAAGATGGGCGAGGTCGCGATAAAGATCGCCAAGGCCGTTAAATACAGCGGCGCGGGCACAATAGAATTCATAATGGACCAGAAGCAGAATTTTTACTTCCTCGAGATGAACACGAGGGTCCAGGTCGAGCATCCCGTGACAGAGATGATTACAGGATTCGACATAGTGAAGTGGATGATAAGGATCGCCGCCGGGGAGAAGCTCCCTTTCAAGCAGGGCGACATAGAGATGAACGGGCACGCGGTGGAGTGCAGGGTGTACGCGGAGAATCCGGCTACCAATTTCATGCCGTCTCCGGGGACAATCGAATACCTCAGTACACCGTCAGGCCCGGGCATAAGGGACGATTCCGCTATATACAACGGCTGCGAGATCACGTCATTTTACGATCCGATGCTGTCGAAGCTCATAGTCTGGGCGGATACCAGGGAGGCGGCCATAGACAAAATGGCTTCCGCGCTCAGGGAATATATAGTGCTCGGCGTCAAGACGAATATAGGGTTTCTGAGGCGCGTCATGGCCGACGAGGAATTCAGGAAGTGCAAGATCGACACGGGCTACATCGAAAGGCACCCGGAGCTTATAAATCCCGAGGCGCGCGACATGAAGCCGGCTCTTATAGCAGCAGCGATAGCCATGGAAAATTCCACCGGGAGCGGCCCCCAGTCACAGACGGCCGCCGCATCGAACTGGAAGCTCTTCGCAAGGAGATCCGGTGTTACGAGGAGCCCGCTCGCATGACATACACCTTTAAGCTGAACGAACAGATATACAAAATCACGCTCGAAGAAAACGAAGGCCAGATCGAAGTGGAGATCGACGGAGAGAAGCTGCCCGTCGATTACCGGAAAATCGAGGACAACCTTTATTCCATCATTTTAGGCGGGCAGTCCCTGACGATCGGGGTATTCAAGAAGGGAAAGAAGATACAGGTGTTCTTCGACGGGGACCTCTACGACCTCGAATCCATTTCCGAAAGGGAACAGAAAAAATCTTCGCTCGCGGCTTCCGGTGTTCAGGAGATAAAGGCTCCGATGCCGAGCAGGGTTGTGAAGGTGCTCAAGAGCGAGGGTGATGAGGTTTCGAGGGACGAAGGTGTCGTAGTCATCGAGGCCATGAAGATGGAGAGCGAGCTGAAGTCTCCGATAGCCGGAAAGGTCAGGAACGTAATGGCAAAGGAAGGGGACGCCATAGAGGCCGGAACGGTGCTGATGGTCGTCGTGTCGGATACACCGCCCGCCTCGGAATAGTCTCCCATCCTGCCTGACTGAAACAACTTCTACCGGCAATTATTCCCGGGGCGACGAAAGGGGGCCAGACCCCGAGGGCGAACGCGTCCAGGCCGTGCCGTTGCTCCAGTTTATCTTGTTGCCGTCGCTGCTCACGTGCCCCGTTATTCCGAGGGAAGGTATGTATAGCTCGCGGCTGCTTCTCGCCTCGCCGTTACTCTTCTGCCCGTTTTCGTTGGTGATGCTGAACTTCCATCCGTTGTCGTAGACCTCTATCCACGTCGGCCTGTTGCCGTGATACCACCTGCCGCTTATGTGTGTTTTCCCGCCTGGGTATCTCGTCCATACGGTATTGTTCGACCAGTTGATTGAATTGCCGCCCTCTTTTATCGAGCCCGTTACGTTCCACTTGGGGACTTTGATGTGCCAGGGGTCGGTGAAGTGGCCTACGGCCCTGTCGCCGTTCTCGTTGACGAAGACGACGTGATCGCTGTCCCTTACGTTAATATGGGTTTCTTTGTTGTCGTGATACCAGACTCCGCTGAGGCCGTAGTCCTGGGAGAAGGATGCGGCGGTGGACGCGAAAAAGAGAATAAGGAAAAGTGATACTGATTTTTTCATTTCGGGTCTCCGTGCAGCCGGTATTTATATAGCGAATTATATAACGGCAAAGCCGTCCGGGCAATGAGAGAATCAGACGATTTCGCCTGACTTTACCGCTTCACGGTAGAGGGCCCCGAATTCTTCGACTGTTAAGGTTTCGGCGCGGCGGGTTCTGTCTATGCCTGCAGCGGCGAGAACTCTGTCGGCCGCTCCTTTCTTCAGAGCGGAGCCGAGAGAGTTGCCGAGCATTTTACGTCTCGAAGAAAATGCCGCGCGGAGTATTTTCTCATATACGGCCTCGTCGGCGACCGGGACGCGGGGCTCATGGAGCGGCGCGAGCTTCAGCACAACGGAATCTACTTTAGGCGCGGGCCAGAAGGACGAGGGCGAAACTCGGAAGAGCGTCTTCACGTCGAAGTATGTTTGAACGAGCACCGAGAGCGAGCCGTATTCCTTTCCTCCCGGCGGCGAGGATATTCTTTCCCCTACTTCGAGCTGGAGCATGAGGATGAGCGTGGAGAACAGGGCTCTCTTCCGAAGCAGCTTTACTAGAATCGGCGACGAGACGCTGTAGGGAAGGTTCGAGACGACCTTAAGCTTTCGGCCCTTGTATAGACTCTTGAAGTCGACCTCGAGCGCGTCGCCGGATATGAGCTCGACGTTGGGCTTTTCCGCCAGAACCCCCGCCAGCCTTTCGGCGAGCCGCGCATCTTTTTCGACCGCGACAACCCGCGCTGCTTTTTCGGCGAGCGAAAAAGTGAGTGCGCCGAGCCCCGGGCCGATTTCGAGGACTTCGTCGTCTGACGTTATACCGGCTTCGGATACGATGCGCTCTATGACCCTTTTGTCGGTGATGAAGTTCTGCCCGAGGCTCTTACTCGGCCGTGCGTTTTCGGCAGAGAAATAATCCCTGGGTTTAAATTCGCTTCTTTTTTCTTCAGTCATTTTTCCTTCTGGGGTAATACGCGGACGCACTCATCATCGGGCGGCTCGGCGATTTCCGACAGACAAATGGAGCGCCCTTCTTTCCGCCTAGCTTCCAAGCTCTTTTAAGGGGACGTCCTCGAAATGGGTGACCTTATTCTTACCGTGGTTTTTGGATTCGTAAAGCGCGCGGTCCGCCTTCGAGATAAGGGAATCCTTGTCGGCAGCGGAGACGGGATAAGTGGATATGCCGATGCTGAGTGAAATTTCGATCTCTCTGTCGTTCGATTTCAGCGGGGCCCTGAAGAGGTTGTTCCGTATTTTCTCGGCTACCGCGAGGGCGCCGTCCTTATCCGTATTGGGAAGGATTACAGCGAACTCGTCCCCGCCGTATCTCGCGGGTATGTCGATTTTACGGAGCGAGTTGGCAAGCACGGTTCCGACCGAACTGAGGACCCTGTCGCCCGCCAGGTGGCCGAACGTATCATTTATCGTCTTGAGGTTGTCGAGGTCGATCAGAAGGAGCGAGGCGCGGGCGGAGTACCTGTCGGCATGGGATATCGTGTAGGATAGCATCTCCTGGAAGTGCCTGTGATTGTAGAGCCCGGTGAGGCCGTCCCTTATAGCAAGCTCTTTTACCTTCTGGAAGTTGAGCGACGCCGTCATGGACTTGGCCGATTCGTTGCATATGATCTTCGCAAGGCTTATCTCGCCTTCGTTGAACGGGCTTCTGGATTTCCGCCCGATGACGACGCAGCCGAGGACTGTCCGCTCCTCTCCGCTCTGGTCATGCGCAAGCTCGTGGAATGGGCATATGAGCACTGACTTCAGATTCTTGACGCCGAGGCCGAAGTCGATTTCCTTTCCGAAAATGCTCTTGTACCGCGACCTGGACGAAAGATCCTCGAAGTGAAACGCCCCGCCCGTGCTTGTAACGAGGCCGACGAGCGTGTCGTTGTGGGGGACGTCGAGGTCTTCGAGGTGCTCCTTCATACCGTCGCTCGTTCTCTTTAGACGGCTTATGCCGTTTTCCTTCTCGACGACGGATATTCCGACGAAATCGGATTCGTATATCCTTCCGAAAGTGTCGACGACGTGGTCGAGTATGACTTCGATGTCGCTTGTGGAATTGAGCCTCTGTGTGAAATCGTAAAAGGAGTTCAGCTCCTGCGAGCTGAGGTAAACCTTTTCTGAGAGCTGGAATCTGTCTATCATCTCGACTATTCTGTCTGAAACCAGCGATACTATCATCTTTTCCTTATCGCCGAAAACGTCCAGATGGAGGCTGTCGATTATGAGGAGGCCGAAGACTTCCTTCCCGGATTCGTCGGAATTTTTCGCGGCTTTCAGAAGAAGAGGCGTCGCGAGAAGCGATTTCACGGGGACGTTCTGGTTATAGTAGAGGAGATTTTTCCGAACGTTCTTTATGCTCGTTATGAGGACCTGGGTTTTAGTCTTGAGGACCCAGCCGAGATAGCCGCCCCTGAAGTTAAGCTTTTGTCCGCCGTCGACGTAATCCCCGCTTTTAGAAACAAAGTCGGCTATGCCGAAGAGCCCGTCTTCCATTTTGAGGTAGAGAATTATGCTGTGACCGGGCACAAGCTCGCTCAGGATCTTGAGCGAATTCCTGATCTCGTTCTTGAGCTCGAGCATGCCCAGGGAATCGTCGCCGGCTTCTCTCGCCGGTGCGCCAGAGATAGCTCCCGGAAGTATGATGTTGTCGTTTTTCTTTTTCCTTAGAAATTCAGGAGCGAGACGCTCGCCGCCGCCCTTAAGAAGAAGCCCGAACACTGCCGCAGAAACGAACAGGAGGAAGAGCTCGACGGGAAGCGACGAGCTTGGGCGCTGAACGGCCTGCAGCATTGCGACGAAGAAGAATGACAGCATGCCCGCTTCCCATCCGAAATAGAGGATCAGGAGAGGCACCATGATGTAGGAAAGCGGGAACATGGCGTTGCCGAATATTTCGAGGAGCACTTCAAAAACAAGTGTGAAAAGGAGAGCGAATTCGAGCCTGTCCTGAACAGGGATTTCACTCCGGCCGGAGTTTATGAAATTAATGGTTTTGTAAGCCGCTG
>JAGVLR010000247.1 GCA_020054175.1 Candidatus Dadabacteria bacterium | reverse complement strand
TGGGGCGCGAAGGAAGCCGCCGCGCCTGTTGCGGCCGTTACCGAAACCCCGGAAACGATATCGCGGCACACGGCTGAAACCGCCAACCCCTCGCACGGCTTTGCGGGGAGCGTCGCCGCTTCTTCGGAAGGAGAGGAGAACAGCCCTTACGAAACCGTCACGATCGTGGAGGATGGCCGGAGTACGGAGATGCTCCAGGAAACGGAAGCAGGGTCAGGAGTAGAGGGAGATACCGGCAATGCTGCGGAAATCGGGCTCACTTCCATAAACCCCGAGAGCCTTTCCACGGGTGAAGGCAACGCGGAAGAAGTGACCATACTTTCGCCCGAGACAGGGACGCCCGAAGGAAGCGCTCCCGCTGAAGCCGCCAAAAAGCCTCAGGGCAGGGAAAGTTACACGCTCCAGGTAGCGGCTTTCGCCAAACCCGAGGACGCCCGGAAAGCGGTTGCCGAATACAGGGCAAAGGGGTATAACGCCTACACGGTCGAAGTGGAAAATTCACGGGGCGAGAAGTGGACCCTGGTTAAAATCGGCAAATACGGAAGCATGGAGCTGGCGTGGAGCCAGGCGGCGGTGTTCAAGAAGAAGGAAGGTAAAGAGGCTTACGTGGAAGCCCTCAGCCAGAAGACGGCTGTCAACGAATCATGGGGAAAATCACCTGGTTCCGATGAGTAGCCCGGTGCGCGAAATGCAAACTAAAATCGCTGAATTTCGCTTATATTGCACTTACAATAACACTCGTTATTAACTCCAATTATTAGATAATTACTGACCGACAATTTTTTTTGCGTTTGCGAAGAAAATAACTTGACAAGCATATGTGCTAAACTTATAGTTATATAGTTGGGCTCCGGATAGTGTTGTACGACTCAAACTAAAACAACAGCAGAAGGTGTGTGAGATGAAATCGGCTAAATTCAGAGAGGTTGAGCATGGTGCGTCCGAAATGGACAGCATGGGCGACTTCAACGAGCAGGAAGAAGAATCATACGCGTCATTGGGATTCAGTGACAGTGACCTGATGGAAAGCGAAGAATCGGACTTTTCCTTTGAAGTGGAGGATAATTCCACAGCAGAGGATCAGGAAAACGAATGGACGCCCGACGAGCAGTTCAGGCTCCTTTACGTCTACTTCAAGGACATGGCCGTAGAATCCCTTCTCACCGCCAAGGAAGAAATAGAAGTTTCCGCTCAGATTAAAAAGTGTGAAGCCAAAACCAAAGAGCTTGCCCTTAACATCGAAAAGCTCGTAAAGAAGAGGGGCGCTCTTTCATCCAGGAAGCCTGTCAAGGGTGCGATCGACGAAAACGATCTCACGAAGCGCATCGAGAGCCTCATGGCTTTTGTAAAGGTCTACTCCGAGCGCGCCATCGAGCTTAAGGAAAGGTTCGTCAAGGCCAACCTCAGGCTGGTCGTCAGCATCTCCAAGAGGTACATGGGAAGGGGTCTCCCCCTCACCGACCTCATACAGGAGGGCAACGTCGGCCTCATGCGCGCAGTCGAAAGGTTCGACCATACCAAGGGTTACAAGTTCTCCACCTACGCTTCCTGGTGGATACACCAGGCAATTTCGAGAGCCCTTCTCGACCAGACGAGGACCATCAGGGTCCCCGTTTACGTCCTGGAGCAGGCAAGCAAGGTCTACAGAATAAGCTCCATGCTCCACAAGGAAATGGGAAGAAAGCCCCTGCCCGAAGAGGTTGCAGAGGTAGCCGGCATATCGGTCGAAGGCGTAAAGAGGATTCTCGAATCCACGAACGACGCCGCAAGGCTCGATACCCCCATACTCGACGGAGAGAAAACAACCCTCCTCGATTTCATATCGGACGATAAATCGCCCGCCCCCGATTCCATAATGGCGAGCACCGCGCTCACCCACGAAATCAGGGACGCGCTCAACATCCTGACGCCGAGGGAAGAAGAAATAATCAGGCTCAGGTTCGGCATCGATCAGGACTGTACGTATACCCTCGACGAGATAGGCAGAAGGTTCGACCTCACGAGGGAGCGCATCAGGCAGATCGAAAAGAGGGCGCTCGAAAAGCTGGCCACGTCTGAAATGGGCGAGATACTGAGAAGCTTTCTTTCGCCCTGAAGCCGCCCCGGCATCGCCGGATCGTTACACGGTAAAAGCTCAAATATAGAAGCTCCTCGGGCGAAGGAAAACCCGCCCTGGGAGAATTGTGTTTACACGCTGTTTAGTGTAATTTCCCTATTGAAATGAAACCCGTGCCCCCTGTCATAGTAATCGGGATGAGCCGCTCCGGAACGACCATGCTCACGAAGATGCTGGACGAGCTCGGCCTCTACGCGGGTAAAAAACTCACCAACAACCACGAAGCCGTTTTCTTCAGAAAAATAAACGACTGGCTCTTAACGCAGTGCAGCGGCGGGCTCGAAAATCCGGGAGTAATCAGATATCTCCTCGAAGACCCCGAAGCGAGGGATTTATACGCCGGGTTCGTCGAGTTCACGATGAAAACCCCGAAGGCGATTTCGTTTCTCGGCCTCGG
>JAGVLR010000001.1 GCA_020054175.1 Candidatus Dadabacteria bacterium | reverse complement strand
GTCGCTCGTCGGGACTTTCGCCGTCATGGCGGCGTTCGGGTTCTCGCTTAACAACCTCTCCATGTTCGGCCTCGTTCTGGCCATCGGTATCGTCGTCGACGACTCTATCGTCGTCGTCGAAAACATAAAACGATGGATGGGCATGGGCTACGAGCCGAGGGAGGCGACTCTGAAGGCCATGCAGGAGATCACCGGCCCGGTTCTGGCTATCACGCTCGTTCTGAGCTCGGTGTTCATCCCGACTGCTTTCCTGCCCGGTATAAGCGGGCAGTTCTACAAGCAGTTCGCGCTGACGATCGCTGTTTCGACTATATTCTCGGCCATAAACGCGCTTTCTCTTGCGCCGGCGAGGGCGGTTCAGCTCATCAAGCCCGACAGCGAGCTCGAACATCAAGATCCGCTCCCGAGGGTGGGCATAGCCGCTATAGTCGGCTTCCTCGCGTACGCGTTTATCGCGCCGGCGCTGGCGTCGCTCCCCGGGCAGCACGCAATGGGAGGAGGTGCCGGATTAACCGTGTGGGCCATAAGGATAGGGCTCTTCGCGGCGGGCACCTTCGTCGGATGGCTCATCAGCCCGTTCGTAAACCTGGTGCTGAAAAAGATATTCAAGGGCTTTAACGATTTCTTCGAGAGCGCGGCGAATTCGTACAGCCGGACTGTCAACAGGATGCTCAGGTTCACCACGATAGCCTTGTTCGTTTACGGCGGCCTGATAGCGCTTACCTATTTCGGCTTCACCCAGGTGCCGACGGGCTTTATCCCGGCGCAGGACCAGGGTTACCTGATCGTCGACGTAGCGCTTCCCGACGGTGCGTCGCTCGAAAGGACGGACGCCGTCGTGCAGGAGGCGACGAAGATAATTCGCGAAACGCCGGGGATCGGGTACGCCGTCGGATTCTCGGGGTTCTCCGGAGCGACGTTCTCGAACAGCTCGGACGCGGGCGTTATATTCACGCCGCTCACGCCGTTCGAGGAGAGGGCAAAGCACGGCCCGTCGCTTAACGAAATAATATCGGACCTAAGCATAAGGCTATCCCAGATACAGGAGGCGAGGCTGCTCGTCATCTCGCCGCCGCCTGTCCGGGGCCTCGGTACCGCCGGCGGATACAAGATGATGGTGCAGGACAGGGGGGCCGTCGGCCTTCGCGAGCTCGCGAACTCTTCTTATGCCCTAATCGGGGCCGCGAACCAGGAGCCCGGTCTTACCAGGGTGTACACGACTTTCAGCCTGAACACGCCTCAATTATATGCGGAGGTCGACCGCGAAAAGGCCAAGAAGCTTGACGTGCCTCTTACGAATATTTTCGACACGATGCAGGTGTACCTGGGCTCGATTTACGTCAACGACATAAACCTGTTCGGCAGGGTGTACCGTGTTACGGCGCAGGCGGAGGGAAGCTCCCGTCAGCGCGCCGACGATATATTGAAGCTCCGGACAAGGAGCGCTAACGGGTCGACCGTGCCCCTGGGTTCCGTCGTAACAATAAAAGACGAGACGGGCCCGGACAGGGTGGTTAGGTATAACCTCTTCCCGGCTGTAGAGGTGAGCGGAGACTCCATTCCGGGGTTCAGCTCGGGGCAGGCGATCGCCGCGATGGAGAAGCTGGCCGGACAGATTCTGCCGGCGGGCCTGGGCTACGAATGGACGGACCTTGCCTATCAGGAGGTAAACCAGGGGAACGCCGCCATCTTCATATTCCCGCTTTGCGTCTTGTTCGTGTTCATGGTTCTGGCGTCGCTTTACGAGAGCTGGTCGCTGCCGCTGGCGATTATCCTGATCGTGCCGATGTGTCTTCTTTCGGCGCTCGCCGGCCTCTGGCTAAGGGGCATGGACAACAACATACTGACGCAGATCGGCTTCGTCGTGCTCGTGGGCCTCGCGTGTAAGAACGCGATTCTGATCGTGGAGTTCGCAAAGGACTACCAGGAGAAGGGCAAGCACCGCGACGAGGCAGTCGTCGAGGCGTCGCGCGTGAGGCTGCGCCCGATATTGATGACGTCGTTCGCGTTCATACTCGGCGTCGTTCCGCTCGTAATCGCTACGGGAGCCGGAGCGGAGATG
Source organism: Candidatus Dadabacteria bacterium (assembly GCA_020054175.1). Taxonomy (GTDB): domain Bacteria; phylum Desulfobacterota_D; class UBA1144; order Nemesobacterales; family UBA2774; genus JADLGH01. The sequence continues at coordinate 910 of JAGVLR010000001.1, read as the reverse complement.
AGACAGGCGCTCGGAACGTCGGTGTTCAGCGGAATGTTCGGGGTCACGTTCTTCGGACTCTTCCTGACGCCCATATTCTACGTCGTCATAAGAAAATTCACGGAATCCAGAAAGAAGCAGGGAGCCCCAGCGCAATGAGATTCATAACGGCTGCCTTACTGACAATTTTTCTCGCGGGATGCATGGTCGGTCCCGATTACAAGAAGCCGGAGTCGCCGCTGCCGGGATCATTCCAGGACGTGGGGGCGAAGGATTACACGACCGACGCCGTAGAGATCGACTGGTGGAGCGAGTTCAACGATCCTATACTCGACAGGCTGGTGCGCGACGCGCTCGCAGGCAACTACGACATACAGATAGCCACGGCGCGCATACTCGAAGCGCGCGCACTCCGGGCCGAGACCGAGTTCGAGCTCGCGCCGATAGTGCCTTTCCAGGGCGACTATACCTGGCAGAGATCGTCGCAGGCGCAAACATTCCCGGGGGCCGACAGGAACACCGAGCTTTTCGACGCCGGGTTCGACGCAGTGTGGGAGCTCGACATCTTCGGACGTATCAGGCGTACGATAGAGGCCGACACCGCCGAGCTGGAATCCAGAATCGCGACGCGGAGGGACGTCGTCGTAACCCTTTTGGCCGAAGTCGCGAGGAACTACTTCGAGCTGAGAGGCGCGCAGAACGGCCTCGACGTGGCGCGTAAGAACGCGGAGAACCAGAAGAACACGCTCGACCTTACGATAACGCTCCTCGAAGGAGGACGCGGGACGGAGCTCGACGTGTCGAGGGCGAGGGCGCAGTATAACAACACGCTCGCCCTGATTCCGCCGCTCGAAACGCGGGTCAGGCAGGCGATATACAGGATAGGCGTGCTCACGGGGCAGCTTCCCGATACTTATCTCGTACAGCTCCT
>JAGVLR010000014.1 GCA_020054175.1 Candidatus Dadabacteria bacterium | reverse complement strand
TGACTATGCTGAGGTCGAGAAACATGTCGTTCGTATGTATGCCCGGGTTCGGCACCGGAACGATTTCGAGCGGAACCCCGTTTATCTCGGCGTTGTCGAATGCCGCAGTCGAAGCGCCTCTAGCCACGAGCTCGTACTGGTCCGTCACGTAAGGCAGCCCGTTCGACCCGAGCGTCTCCGGCCCCGCCAGTATGTGGAAATGAAGATGAGGGGCGGAGGTGTTGCCCGAATTGCCGAGCAGCCCGATAACCTGGCCGCGCGTGACGAAGTCCCCCTCCTCTACCGTGATGCTGCCCTTGATCATGTGGGCGTAGAAGGCGAAGTTTCCGCCGCCGACATCTATCACGACATAATTGCCGTCGGCCTCTTCGATCGGAAGCCCCGGAGGGAGCTGACCCGGAATCTGGTCTTCGTATTTATCCACGGCCGCAACGACGCGCCCGCTCGCCACGGCAATGATTTCTTCACCGTAAGAGAAGTAGTTGTTAACGTCGAGCGGATCGCCGGCGTAAATCAGATCGTCTTCGTTGAGCTTCTCCCAATCTATCGCAAAGCGCTGGGCGACGGTGAACTTGCCGTTTATCGGAAGCGCGGCGCGCACGTGCCTGTGGGCAAGACAGCATCCGTCGGCCGCTACCCACCTGCCGCCCTTGAGCGGCGGACCGATTACTACGGCCTCCTGTGTGCTTACGCCGGTATCGGCATATACGAATACGATTTCGGCCAGGTCGGGCGGAAGGCTTAGGAAGGAAAGAAACCCTTCAGGTATGCCGCCGGGGACGGTTATCGCCAGACGGTGGGTGATCGCAGCCGGGATTTGGTCCTTGGAATCCACAGAGAACGTTATGAAAAAGATGGATGTTTGGCCGCCATCGAGGTCCGCGGACAAATCGCCCCCGGGGATTATCCGGTTTTTTCCGGCGACGGTATCTCCCGAGAACGACGCGAGGACGCGGGACTGATTATTCTTGTCCAGGGCATCGAGCGAATTTATATGCCACGTGAGCGGAGTAGTGTTCGTAAGCTGAAGCTCGTAGACGAGGTGATATTTGCCGTTCGACCCGAGCACGGGATGAGGCTCCGCCAGCGCGGATACGATGATTGGAGTAAACTGGTTGGAGCCGGACTCGACAGGTTCTCCGCCCTGCCCTTTCGTGCTGTCGCAGCCCGCAATCTGAAACGCGCCGGTTACCATAAATGCCGCAAATATGGTGAATAGAAAATATCCTCGCCGCATTACATTTCCTCCTTCTTTGTATGTGCGCTTTTAAAAGTGATTCTCAATTATACAATAACGAAGTGCAAAGTCGGTATGGGCACATATTCCCCCCAAGTCATACCGGGAACGGCGCAGCGGTTCATACCACCGAAACCAATCGTCTATCTTGATTATTTTTCAGGAGCAGTCAATTTGTTACCCCCGGGCACTCGATAGGGTATTATAATGGGCATAGAAGAAATACTGGGGGCAGAGCATGGCTAAGATAACCTTTGCGCTTGAGTTCACACTCGGCACAGGAGGGCGGGCCTGCCGCCCGCTGGTATTTCTTTTCGCGCTCCTCGCACTTTCCTGCGGGGGCGGGGGCGGAGATACCAACAGCTCTGCCGTCGAGCCGCGCGAGGTAATAGTCGATCCATCCGGAAACGGCGACTACAGGGGGATACAGCAGGCGGTGAGAGACGCCGTCCCCGGGACAGTCATTACAGTCCGCGCCGGAACGTATAACGAGAATATAGTCTTTCGTAAAAGCGGAACCGCCGAGCGGCCCATAACCCTCAGAAACTATCCCGACGAGATGCCGATTATCATTCCGGGCACGGGGTTAGCACAGAGGGTCGAGCTCAACGCCGAGTATATAATCGTCGAGGGATTCGAGATACTGGGCGGGTACGACGGCATCAAGATTTACAAGAGCAACAACATAGTGAGATACAATTACGTTCACAATAACAAGTTCACAGGCATACTCGTAGCGGCAACCACCGGTGAGATTTCCAACGTCCTCATAGAAAACAATACAGTGGAATCCAATGGATTCGAACCCGGCACAGGCAACCCCTACCCCGGGCTCAGCCTGAAAAACGTTCACGGAATCTACATAAGCGATTTCGCGTGTGTGGGAACCAGCAACATAACAATCAGGCTGAACACCATACTCGGTCACGGAGGAAGAGCCATACAATGGAACGGGAACAGCTGTGAAACGAAAATGCGCAATACACTCGTCGAGGAAAATCTCATAGAAAATAATTCCTGGGGACTTGCCCTCTTTTACAACGTCGAGGGGGCCGTCATAACCAACAACGTCTTTAATTCCAACTCGCGGCCCGAGACAAACGACACCTTATGGACATTTTTCGGCATATGGGGAAGCGATAACAACATCATTAGCGGAAACACGTTTAATTCATCTTTGCCCGACGTGGCGGCTTTAATAGTCGTCGACGAGCAGTCGACCCACAACACGGTCGACGAAAACACGTGGCGCGTAGCGGGAAACAAGTGGATATGGGAAGGCGAGGAGCGTACTGACTGGACCAGTTATCCGGAGCTTACAGGCTGGGACGTAAACGGCGACGTATGTCTTGGGTGTAACTGAC
>JAGVLR010000200.1 GCA_020054175.1 Candidatus Dadabacteria bacterium | reverse complement strand
GAAAAAAGCCTTCGAAAAGATTTGACTTCAATACCTCGAAAGCGTGCCGCCGTCGACCACCAGAACCTCGCCCGTAATGTAATCCGACGCGCGCGAAGCCAGGAGAACGGTCGCGCCCTTGAGGTCGTCCGGGCCGCCGAATCTCCCGGCGGGTATAGAAGCCAGAAGCTCCTCGCCCTTGCCCATGAACTCAGGGCTGATCACGGGCGTCGTCATGTTCGTCGGGAACCACCCCGGCGCTATGGCATTCACGTTTATGTTGTGTCCTATCCACCTGACTGCGAGGTCCTTCGTAAGCGTGACCACGGCGCCCTTCGACGCCACGTAAGCCGGCGCGCTGACGACGCTCGTCGTCTGGTAACCCATAACGGAAGATATGTTTATTATCTTCCCGTTCCTGGCCTTTATCATCTCCTTCGCCGCTTCCCTCGCGCAGAGGAACGTGCCGGTGAGGTTTATGCCGATAACCTTCTCCCAGTCTTCGAGAGTTGTGTCCTCGGGGAGCGCTCCCAGGGCGACGCCGGCGTTGTTGACGAGTATGTCCAGCCTGCCGAATTCGGCCATCGTCGCGGCCACCATCGCCGCCGCGTCGGCCTCCGACGAAACGTCGCATTTAAACGGGAGAGTTCTTACTCCCGTCGCCTCGCTTATTTCCTTTGCCGCGGCAACGCAGCCGTCGTAGTTCCTCGCGGCTATCACGACGTTCGCCCCGGCTTCGGCGAGCCCGTAGGCCATCTGTTTTCCTATGCCGGTGTATCCCCCGGTAACTATCGCCGTCTTCCCGGTGAGGTCGAATAATTCTTTTACGTTCATCTGTGCCTCCGCCGGTCCGATTATTCACAATGGGCCGGATGTGTGATTTTCTAAGTTCAGACTTCCTTCCGGAATAAAAAATATAACAGGATCGGCGGCGCTGCATAATCCGCACATGAAAGCTTCATGCAACATTTTGATGCAGGAAAATTTTTAAAGCTTCAGATCTGTGCGCCAGCGGCCGGCTCTGTTGCGCAGAGCTATGATTACCACCCTGAGCATATGCCAAATCATTCCCTCTCCCCTCGACGGAGGGAACGAATGCGAACGAGCGAGCATTCGGACGCCCTTCACCGACTGCACAGGAGCCCATACAGTACTGCTCAAATGTATCCGAATCCAAAACAGGGTACGGGTGAGGGGTTACCTCAGTTAATTCAGACTCTTTTTTCTTGTTATGATTATGGCGAAGGGGCAAGTATACAATTTCGGGATTACAAGCCAAAAAAAAACGGGCCCGCTCCCGGGAATATCCCGGCCGCGCAGCCCGTCCTGATTTTAATAGAGAAATTTCATTTTACTTATTCGTGCCGGGTTCCGTCATGGACCACGGGTCTAAAAGCTCCTTCAGCTTCGCTTCAGGGAGAACCTTCTTTTCGAGCGCCACTTCCCTGACGGTCTTTCCGGTTTCGTACGCTTCCTTCGCGATCTTGGCCGTGGCATCGTACCCGATCACAGGCGCGAGGCTCGTGCACATCGCGAGGCTCTTTTCTATCATCTCCTCGCAGCGCTTCTTGTCGGCCTTGATGCCCTTTATGCACTTGTCGACGAATACCTGAGACACTTTACCCAGAAGCTCTATCGACTGCAGCAGGTTGTGTCCCTTAACCGGCATCATAACGTTAAGCTCGAAGTTCCCGAACTGCCCGCCTATCGTTATCGTGAGGTCGTTCCCCATGACCTGCGCCGCAACCTGGCAGACGGCTTCTGGGATCACGGGGTTCACCTTCCCCGGCATGATGGACGATCCGGGCTGGACGGGCGGGATGAGAAGCTCGCCTATGCCGCAGCGGGGGCCGCTCCCGAGCCACCTGATGTCGTTCGCTATCTTCATGAGCGATACGGCGATTGTCTTGAGCTGCCCGCTGGCCGAGACTATGGCGTCTTTCGAGCCCTGCGCCTCGAAGTGGTTATCGGCTTCACGGAGCTTCGTCTTCGTCATCGCCGAAAGCCTCTTCGCGACCAGCCCGCCGAATTTCGGATGCGTGTTGATGCCGGTGCCGACGGCTGTTCCGCCAATCGCGAGCTCGGAAAGCTCCTCGCGGGCGTACTCGGTTCTCTTGATGCTGTGGGTGATCATGCTCGCGTAGCCGCTGAACTCCTGCCCGAGTCTTATCGGCGTCGCGTCCTGGAGGTGAGTCCTTCCGATCTTCACAATCTTGTCGAACTCCTTCGCCTTGGCCGAAAGGGCCTTTTCGAGGTTCTTGAGGCCCGGAAGAAGGATATTGTTTATAGCGAGTATGGCGGAAACGTGAAGCGCGGTCGGATAAACGTCGTTGCTCGACTGCCCCATGTTCACGTGGTCGTTCGGATGAACGCCCGACTTGTCGCCCTTCTTAGCGCCGATTATTTCATTGGCGCGGTTGGCTATGACCTCGTTCGTATTCATGTTGCTCGATGTGCCCGACCCTGTCTGGAAAACGTCCAGCACGAAGTGGTCGTCGAGCTTGCCGTCTATAACTTCGTCGGCGGCCTTCACTATCGCGGCCCCTTTTTTCTTGTCGAGGAGACCGAGCTGCACGTTCGACTCCGCGGCGGCCTTTTTAATCATTCCGAGCGCCTTCACTAAAAGGCTATGCTTGCGTATGCCGCTTATCGGAAAATTCTCTATGGCCCTCGCCGTCTGAGCGCCGTAGTACGCGTCCGAAGGGACTTCCATCTCCCCCATCGAATCGTACTCAATCCTGGTGTTCTTACTGCCCATTGTACTCCTCCTTGATTACCGGGTTTCGGGAAATTAATTATGCCATAACGGGGATATTTTTCTAATGCGGGCGGACAGCGTCCGCGGGCACCCGACGTAGCAGCGGCAGTACTTCTATCACCCGCCGCGCGCACCGTACTTAGAATCTTCCTCGTGATACATAAAATTGCGAGCTGCGTGAGCAGCGAAGCAATACACTTCCGGGACGTCAAAATTGGCGTTAAAAAAATCGAGTGGATGAGCGTTAAAAATCTTATCAGGGGGTGGGGTGGGTATAAGATTTAGCGAAGAAGCGATGATTTTTAGTCAATTTTGCCCCGTCCCGTGACTTTTGCTACTTTTGGTCAAGCAAAAGTAGAGAAGCTTTTGCCTTTTTTCAGGTAAAGCTTTTAAAAGCGAGATGTTGAATTTTTTGAGTTGTTTTGCCTTGGATATGTACAGGATGAGCTTTGTAGAATCGGCCATATCTCACACGACGAAAAAGAGCCGTATCTTCACGTCGTCTTTTTTGGAGGATGTCTCTATCTTATCCGGGTACACACCGGTCAGGAATCCCTTTATGCCGTGCACGAAAGCGTCCTCTTCGAGGAAATGCTTCTTCTGCACGCCGACCCCGGGAAGCGCGAGCAGCGTCCCCTTGTAAGTTACGGCTATTTCCAGATATACCTCGTCGTAGCTTGCCTCCAGATTCACCGGACCTTTCAGAAGCCCCGCCTCGTTCAGATGAGTTACAACCCCTTCGACAGTAGTCTTCGCATGCTCTATCGTCTCGTCGTCGAGCCGCCACTTCTTCTCGTTCGCCTTCAGGAACTTCACTAGAGAGTCGAGCGTCGGCGCAAGCTCCCCGCCCACGAACACCTCCGTCCTCCTGATTCCGAGCCTGAATATGAGGACGAGGATTATCGCCGAAATGAGGGCGATGGAAAGGGTCGTGTCCGTGATGACAAGGAGCCACTCCGGAAACTTGTCGAAGTATCCGTGAAAGACCTTCCTGCCTATACCCAGGAGTAGAGAGACGCCTATTACGTACGTCATCCGGGAGTCGAGATTCCGCGCTGTCATTATCTCTATGCCGCCTGCAATCATAAATGCACCGCTCACGACGAGCGACGCACCGACGACAGGGAGCGGAAGCATCAGGAAGAGGGCGGATACCTTCGGGAAGAATGCGAGGACTATAAGCATTATCCCGGTCGGGAAGGCCATGTAACGGCTCGTCGAGCCGGCCGCCTGCGAAAGCCCGACTATCCCCGGCGTCGCATTCATTCCCGGCGCGCCCATGAATCCCCCGAGCATGCAGCCTATGCCGTCCGCGAGCATGCCTTTCTTGATGGGACCGTAATCGGGTCTTTTCCAGTCGGCGTCGTTTATCTTCTCGGCCGTCGTTACGACGCCTATCGTTCTGAGGGAAGCCGCTATTGCAGCAGTGAGGAAAGCAGGAACCAGCGAGAACTCGAAATCGTAGGATATGAAAGAGATGTCGGGAAGTGCGAAAACGGGAGCATTTTTGAAAAGCTCGATGCTGCTTTCGGGAACTATTCCCAGGAAGATCGCCGCGACGAACGCTATCGAGATTCCGGCGAGGGAGCAGAGCAGGTGGAGAATCCCCTTGAACCATATGCTGAACCCCATGATTACCCATAGCGCGATCATTCCCACAATAAGATGCTGTGTGTAGTCGGGCTGGCCGTAGCCTCTTATGTATAGCATGTTGTCGAGCGCGACGAGCCCGAGCTCGATGCCGATGACGAGAACAATAAACCCGGCGACCGCCGGCGGGAACACCGGTTTCAGCCGCTTTATGAATATCGCCATGACGATTTCGACAGCCCCCGCAAATATAGTCATCGCGAATACCGCGGGAAAGCCGCCCGTCTTTACCGCCAGAACGCAGGGAGCCAGGTAAACGGCCGAATAGACGGGCGAGGCGAAATACCCCGAGCCCACCGGGCCCTTCCAGAGCGACTGGAGAATAGTGGCGATTCCGACGGCTATCATCGCCATGCTTATCGAGCTCGCTACCACTTTCGGTGGTACGGTGGTGTATTCCGACAGGAGCACGATGTAGACGAGTGTTACCGATATGTAGATTACGAACTGGAAACCGAGCGGAATCAGCCGACTTAAAGGCGGCACATCGTTAACGCCGTATATAAGGTCGGAGGGCTTGGTGGCCAAGAGAAACTCCCGCGATCAGCTCAAACGAGGATAAACGACTTTACATAAACGGGCGTCCGAATTCAACATGCGAAAGCGCCGGCGGGAGCGTGAAAATATCATATTCCACTCGTTTTTACGTATGCCCCGCTCGCCGCCGTGATAGGATGAAAACCGAATCTAAAACTTTTTCCGGACTCCATCGTATAATTATTCATAGACAGCTGACGGACGGGCGCCCGGTGTTCGGCATAAGAAAGCAGAGCAACATAACAGACGAAGAGGCCATGAAAAAATTCCAGAGCGGCGACGAGTCGGGCTTTAACGTCCTTCTCGCGCGCCACGGCCCGGGCGTGCTCAGGTTTATAATGAAGATGACGGGCGTGGACAAGGCTCGCGCCGAAGACCTTCTCCAGGAGGTTTTTGTGAAGGTGATAGAGCGTCGCGGGCATTACGACCCCGGCCAGAAATTCACAACGTGGCTCTACAGCATCGCCCGGAACCACTGCATCGATTTCCTCCGGACGGAGAGCTTCAGGCGTCACGGCTCCCTCGACGCGCCAATATCGGCCGACGGCGAGGGCGGCGCGGTTGTGATAGACATAATAAGGGGAGGGGAGAGGGCACAGGACGAAAGGGTATTCGACCGCGAGGTGAGGGATGTGCTCGACGAGGGTCTCGACGGCCTGAAACAGGAATTCAGAGAGGTTTTTATATTGCGGGAAGTCGAGGGACTTTCCCTCGACGAGATAGCCGGCGTCACCGGCTCTCCGCTCGGTACCGTAAAGAGCCGGTTAAGATACGCCTACAGAGACCTCAGGCGCGTCTTCACGGAGTCGGGCTGTTTCGAAGAGATGCGGAAGGCGAGGGGTGAGTAAATGGACAAAATGAACTGCGAAAAGTGCAGCGAGCTTCTGATCGAATATATCGATGGTAGCCTCTCCCCCGGGGAGACAGCGTTCGTTAGATCTCACATCGAGGCCTGCCCCGAATGCCTACGGGAATATGAAGACTATACCGAGATAAGGCGGGCAGTTGCTGAAACCGCCGCCGTCCCGGAATTATCTCCGGAGACAGTAACTGCGCTCGCACGCGCCGCGAAGAAAAGCATCTCGAAAGACCGGAAGCCGTTCTGGAAGAAGATCGCCTTCTCACCATTCCTCGTACCCGCGCTCTCCTCTGCGATTGCGTTGTCCGTATGGTTCTACTACGGAAACACCGGTACGCACATTCCTTCGGGCAGTTCTTCTTCGACCACTGTCATGGCGAAAAAGGTGGAGCCCGTGTTCGATGGCTCCGGCTCCGAAAGCGTGCAGGCCGCAGCCCCGGCTGTAAAACGAGAAAGGGCCAGGACTCCCGATACGGAGCTCCGCTCGCAGTCGTATGGAGACGCGGATGCCATGACGGAACAGAAGGCAGCTGCGCCGGCTCCGCCGCCCGCGCCAATGGCAGCGCGTGAAGACGCCGCTCCGGCGGAGTCCGGGCGTATGAGCGCGCCTCGGAAGATGCGAAATATGGAGGCGCCGGCAGGCGGCGCACGCGAGGAAGCTTCCGCGCTCGCGGATTCGTCCGATAGTGAACAGACCGGAATGTATTCGGCGTCCTCAGCAGTGGGCGAATACGACGCGGTTCTTCAAACTGCCCTCCGCCAGCAGGAGTCCGGCGACTGCGCCTCGTCCATTAAAACTAACGAGGCGCTTCTCAAGTCCAGGCCCGAGCCGCCTGTGAGCGTGCAGGCCGTTTCATATAAATCCCTCGCCGAGTGCTACGAGCAGAAGGGCGAGGTCGAAAAAGCGGTCTATAACTACAGGCAGCTCGAAATGATCTCCCCGGCCGAAGCCCCCTATGCCAACACGCGCATAAGCGAGCTCAAAGGGCATGATGCAGTCGCCGCCACTCCCGCCCCGACAGTAACGCCTGTGAACTGAGCGTATAACGTGCACGGCAACGTTATTGTAATCTCGAACAACGATTTCGAGCGAGCGAGGAATCGGACGCCATAGGCCGATTGCAAGAAAACATATCTGGTACTGCTCAGAAATACCTCAAATTTAAACAGTGAGAGATCTGTCTTTTAAGTCTGTCATCCTGAACTTGATTCAGGATCTCAGCCTTTGCCTTTAATTTTTCATCCCCCTTAGGAAAAGGGGGGGGCAGGGGGGATTTAGTCTTTAACAAAAAAACCAAACGACTTCTACTTTTCCTCGATGAAATCCTTTCCTCCCCCCGCTCGTAATAATCCCTAAATCCTTTCTATGGGAGACGATCATGGGATTAAAAAAAAGAATGAGAGTGATACTGAAGTCCCGGTTCAACGACTGGCTGACGAGAGCCGAGGACCCGGCACAAATCCTCGCGCATGCCGTCGAGGAAATGGACGAGGGGCTCGAACGCGCCCGCATAAGGCTCGCCGCACTCAAAGCCGGAATAGATGAGCGCTCGAAGCTCATCAGGCGGACGAAAGAAATGGCCGTCTACTGGCAGGAGCGCGCCGAGGAATACGTGAGGCAGGGGATGGACGAAAACGCGGGCGAGGCCGTACGCCGGAGGAGGCTCATAGACGAGAAAGAAAGGCATCTCTCGGCTTTGCAGGCGAAGGAAGAGGAAGCGCTGTCGGAGTACGAAGCGCAGTACGAATTGCTCGCCGAGAGGGTCCGCGCCGCAAAGGAGAAGAAGACAGTCCTCCTCTGCGAAATTTCTTCCAGGGGAAGCGGCAGAGGGGAAAGCCCCGAAAGCTCCTCCGCCGAATATCCCTCCGAAGAGCCGTTCCAGGTGTTCAGGAGAATCGAGGAAAGGGTGGCCGGGGAAATCGCCTTCCTCGAAAACGCGCGCGGCCGCGACAAGGACGCGTGGGAAAGGGAAGAGAGGCTCGTCGCCGAAGAGGTCGAAGCTATTAAAAAGAATATTCAAAAAGGAGGAAGCAAGAAATGAAAAGGCATATCGTCATCATAACCGCATTTCTGTTTGCATTCGTAATGGCAGGGGTGAAATACATCTCCGCGTTCCCGGTAATTCCGAAGCCCGAAGGGGAGGGGGCCCTGTCGTGGGACCTCAGGCTCGGAAGCCCCTACGTCCTCAAGGGCGGAGAGCGCGAAATGCTCCTCAATATAAAGCTCAATGGCAAGGAGGCGGTGCTCAGCGAGAGAACGCCGGTGAACCTCGTCCTGGTGATAGACCGGAGCGGCTCGATGTCCGACAGTGGGAAGATGGAATACGCGAAGGAGTCGGCGCGGCGCATAATCGGTCTCCTCGGAAAGGAGGACAGGCTCGGTATCGCCGCATATTCGACCGGCGTCGAGGTGCTGCTCCCCGCGCGGAAGATAGCCGATAAAGAGGCCGCGCTGTCGGTTATAGATTCGCTCTACCCGACCGATTCGACTAACCTCTCCGGGGGGCTGACTACCGGCATAGAGCAGCTTAAATCCCTGGCCAGGGAGAAGCACGTAAACCGCGTGATACTCCTCTCAGACGGGCTCGCCAACGAAGGCATAACCGACCCTGCCGAGCTCGGCAGGATAGCGAGCCGCGCGTCCGAGGGCGGCATACACGTCACCACGATGGGCCTCGGCGCCGACTACGACGAGAACCTCATGATGGGCATCGCCGAGCACGGCGCCGGCAACTACTACTTCATCGAATCCCCGAACCAGCTCGCGGTAATATTCGAGAAGGAGTTCGGCCGGATGGCAGCCGCCGTCGCGAGAGACACCGTTATAAAGCTGGCGCTCGCCCCTGGAGTCAGGATTGACGAGGTCTACGGCTACGAATACACAGTCAAGGACGGCACAGCCGAGATAAAGCTCGGCGACTTCTTCGGCGGACAGCAGAGGGACATACTCGTGAGGCTGATAGTCCCTGCCGGCGCTGATGGTAAAAAAGACCTCGTCTCGGCGTCGCTCTCTTACGGAGACCTACTCAGGCAAGGCGCGCCGGTATCCGTGACGAAGACGCTCGCGTATGAAGTCACGTCCGACGCGGCAAAGGTTACCGCAAGCGAGGACAAGTCCGTCCGCTCGAGGTGGGTCTCCGTCGATACGGCGGCCGTTTTCAGGAAGGCCACCATGGCCTACGAGGGCGGCGACGCCGACGGCGCCCGCTCCTACCTCGAAGACGCCTACGACAGGATCGTCGAGCTCAACAATTCCCCCCACGGGAACTCGAGGACCGTGAAGCAGGAGCAGGAGCTTAAGGAAGCAGTGCAGCAGATGGCCGCGCCCCCGGCCCCCTCGTCCGAGGAAGGCAGGGTAATGATCAAGGGGCAGAAGGCGGGCGCCCGCGAGGCTCAGAAATAAATACCGGATTTGAAACGCCGCCGGGCGGGCATGTTCCCCCGGCGGCGCTTACCCGGATGAACGAAAGGAGAATAAGATGAAGCGAATCAACGGCTCGATAATCTTTCCCGTTTTACTCTCCGGCGCATGGGGTGTGGTTGTGCTCATGTTTTACAGCTCGTTCTACGGCACGATAATACCGTACGGCCTCTACTACCCCTTGCTTCTTTCCGGTGCGGCCGCCGCTTCGGGTATCTTCCGCGGCGTACCTGTGAGCAGGGCGGCTTTTGTCGGCTTCGCCTCGGGATTCGTATACACGCTCCTCTCGTTTATTTTTCCCCTCCTCGGGGCGGTTCTCGCCGGCGCGGTTCTCGGAGGGGGCATAGCGCACGGAGGAAAGCCCGGAATCCTCCTTCAGGCGCTTAAGGGCGCGCTTCTGTTTCCCGTCTTCGTCGTCAGCGGGTTCTACCTGAGCGTCCTGGCATTTTCCGGCTCGGCTCCGACCGTATTATTGTGGGCTTCCTGGCTCGGCCTCGCCGTCGGCGTCATAACTACCCCGTTTTTCAAAAGTGCCGGTTCCCCGGAGAGAAGCGGCCTCGATGACCGGATCCGGGATTTTACGGGCGAGGCGCGCGGCATAGAGAACGAGTTGCGCGAGTTTTACGAGAAGATGAGGTAAGTATGTTTTCAAAGTAGCCGCAGAGTTCAGTCATCCAGCGCGTGCCTTTTCTGAGTACATCAATGCTAAGAGCGGCTTTAACCGCGAAATTAATGTTTTACTAAAGGTATTCCAAACTTTCACCAAATGCTGTAGAATTAGCTCATAACCAGAGGAGGATGACCGGTATGAGCCACCTTATCCGGGCAGGATCATTCGCTTTATCGGCGCTGTTTTTCCTTGCGATATTCACCGGCGCACCCGAAACCGCCGTTTCCCAGGGCGTAAACGGCCCGGAAGCCGAAGTTAACTTCAACGCCGACGCCCAGCGCAATTTCTGCGCCGTCAGGTGGACAGAGCGGTACCGGGGCCAAAAATCAGACATAGAAGTCAGGACAAGGGGCCGGCACAACGAAGTCGCTGTATTCTACTGCCCCGACTGCAGCCTTTACGATAATTTCGTAAAGCCGTTCCTGGAGTCGGAATACCGTGGCAAGACAGGCATGATGCGGCTCTCGGAATGCGGCTTCCAGCAGGCTGTTTTCAAGGGCAACCGCGGCACGCAGGAAATCGTGATCGACGTTCAGCACGTATTCCCCAATCCTCGAAGGGCTGTATGCGCCCAGGACTGGAGCATGCGCTACCAGAAAAAATATCCTCAGGTAAAGGTATCGTCCCGCGGCGAGTTCGACGAGTCCATAGTGTTCTCCTGCTCCGGCTGCACATCGAACGAAGCCTTCATACTTCCGTTCCTAGAATCGGATCATGAGGGCATAACGGCAATGGACAAGCTCAGGAGCTGCGGCTTTACGGAAGTCGTTTTCACGAACGCTTCGGGGACGAGCGAAGTCGTAAGGCAGATACGCTGACGACAGCGCCGGCTTGACAAAATCCTGCCGCCTAATAATTTAATCTCATGCCCCGCCGGGGGCGGACTCGATAATTATAAACACGGGGGGCTTTAATTTGGACGGTGTTGGTACATTCCCTTTCGGCTGGGTTAGAGAGCCCGGCGGAGAGAACTGGCAGATAATCTGGGATCAGAAGACGAAGGTGCTTTTCGCAAAGGGCACGAAGTCGAAGGAAGTCCTGGAGATAGGAAAGCCCTCGACGTGGGTCGAGGCGAAAGCGTTTGCCGACGAGGTTATCGATAGTCCCGGCCGGTATCTGGCGAGGCCCGCGGACAAAGCTGTCTAGCGCGCCGGTTTCTTTTTCGGTAATAGGAACTCTGACAGAATAAAAACGGGCCCAGTGCCCGAACGGTTATCTTAACCGCGCGCCGTGGCTAACGAGCCCGGTGCCTGCTGACCGCACCTATGCATAGACTTACGAGGTACATGGAGCAGGAGCTCGTGTCGATCCCCTCCGGTGACGGAAAGGTGGACGGGCTTTACTACCACAGCAAAGGCTCCACTACAGGCTCCCCAGCCGGAAACACGGCAATAATCCACATACACGGCTTTCTCGGGAACTTCCTCGACGGAACGCAGCGCTTTCTCCCACCGATACTCGCCGAGAGCGGATACTCATCGCTCGCTATAAATACACGCATGGCCAACTTCGGCCTCTTCTTCGGATACGGGATAATCGACGACGTCCTGCCGCAGATAGATGCGTCGGCGGAATATCTTCTTCGTCTCGGCTTCGAAAACATTATCGTCTCGGGATACAGCCTCGGGACTTGCATAGTGCTGAGATACGCCGCCGAAAGGAGCGACCCCGAGCGCTACCCGCATCTGAAAGGGTTCATATCCCTCGCGACTCCTTACTCCATGCCGGAATCGATACGGCGGCGCTGGAACAGGTGGGACAGCGAGCCCACGTACGACGAGGTATACCACGAGGCGAAAGAGATTCTGAAGCCGGACCCTTACACGACGAACCAGGACCGCACGATTCTCGTATACAAGGCGCGCGGAAACACCTATCTCCCCTGGCACACCGAAATATACACATACAAAACCTGGTGGTTCCTCGCCGGTCCCGAGGCCGAAACGGCCAAGGCTCATCTCATGATAGAAAGGGTGAAGCTGCCGATCCTTTTAGTACAGGGATGGCACGACGAGGTCGTAAGGCCGGAAGAAACGCACGATCTCGTCAGGATAACGCTCGAATCGGGCAACCCCGACGTGTCCGCCTTTTACGTAAACGTAGGGCACACGTTCGAGGGGAGCGAAAGGGAGCTCGGCGAGATAATAGTGAAGTGGCTCGACAACAGATTTAAGGCCTGAAACGGAAGGGTGTAATGGTTCCGAGACAGAGAAGACTTGTGAGCTTTGAAGCGGAGGACGGATTTTTAATAAACGGACTCCTCGTCTCGGGCGAATTCGAGTCCGAAAAGGATCTCTACGAAGCCCCGATAGTCCTCGTCGTCCACGGCGTCCTCGGGCACTTTCTCGCAAGGGGCACCCCGAGGGTCCTGCCGAACGCGCTCGTCGATCACGGCTTCAGCTCGTTTTCAATAAACACGCGGATGGCCTTCACCGGGCAGATATTCGGCGGAGGAATATTCGACGAGTCCGCGCTCGACATCGAAGCCGCGGTCGACGTCCTTGCCGAGGAAGGGTTCAAAAATATCATCGTCCTTGGCTGGAGCCTCGGCGCGAATATAAGCGTTTACTACGCCGTACGCGGCGCTCATAAAAACGTAAAGGGCCTCATACTGGAAGGGTGCTCGTCCTCGCTCCCCGCTTCGAATAAAAAACGCCTCGACAAGTGGCAGAGCATCCCGTCCTACGATCACATCTACGAGATCGCGAAGAAGGTCTTGAAGCCCGACCCGATGACGACGGAGAACGACAGGGTGTTTATAATATACAGGGCGTGGGGATCGAATTTCAGCCCCGCCGAGGCGGAGATGTTCACCTACAGAACATGGTGGTTCATGAGGAGCCCCGAGGCGCACAACGCCAAGACGAACGAAATCATATCGAAGGTGAAGCTCCCGATACTCTTCATACACGGCGAGCATGACGACGTCGTCGGACACGAAGAACCCGAGGAGCTGATGGCTATACTCAAAAAATCGGGCAATAAGAAATCCGAGCTCGTATTCATACCCGGCGCGAAGCACGACTGCATGGAAAACCCTCATGCGACCCTGGAGGTCCTCAACGGCTGGCTCTCGGGGTTCGACAGATCCACGGGCAAACGTAAATCGGTATAGTAGTATAGGAAAGCTGATGGAATCCGGGTGCGAAATTCTCATCGTCGGCGCCGGTATTACAGGCCTTGCGGCAGCGCGCGAGCTTTCGAGGCGCGGCTATAAAGGCATAACGATAATCGAAAAGGAAGAATCCACGGGGGCCCACGCGAGCGGCCGGAACAGCGGCGTCCTCCACGCCGGCATCTACTACGCCTCGGGCTCGAACAAGGCGGCCTACTGTGTAAAGGGCGGGCGGCTCATGAAGGAGTTCTGCCGCGAGAAAGGGCTCACGCTCGTCGAGAACGGGAAGGTCATAGTCCCCGGGAGCCCTGATAAGGATTATCTTCTCGACGAGCTCAAGCTAAGGGCCGATAGCGCCGGTGCGAGGTCGGAAATCATAGATCGCAGAGAGCTTCTCAAGCTCGAGCCACACGCCGCCCCCGTCGAAAGGGCGCTCCATTCGCCCGACACGGCGGTCATCGATCCGAAAGAGATTCTTGTCGCCCTCAGAAACGAGCTCGAATCCTCGGGCGTCACGATAAAGTTCGGCACGGCTTTTTCGGGGCTGAAGGGCTCACAAACCGCGGCGACTTCGTCCGGGGATATAACCTTTTCGAAATTCATAAACGCAGCCGGTGCCTACGCCGACAGGGTCGCATCAGCTTTCGGCGTCGGCGGCCAGTACAAAACCCTGCCATTCAAGGGAACCTACAAGAAGCTCATAAAAGAGAGGGCGTGGCTCGTAAAGGCCAACATCTATCCCGTCCCCGACCTCGGCAATCCCTTCCTCGGAGTCCATTTCACGAAGAGCGTTCATGGCGACGTCTATATCGGCCCGACTGCGATACCGGCGTTCGGGAGGGAGGAGTACGGCGTCCTCGACGACCTTTCCGCGGAATCGTTTTCTATACTCCTCCGGGATGGCATACTGCTCCTGGTAAACCCCGACTTCAGGAGGGCGGCCCTGACGGAGATTAAAAAATATTCGACGGATGTTCTCCTCAAAGAGGCGAGGGGGCTTTTGCCGGAGCTGTCGAAGAGCGACATCGAGGATACGCCCAAGTGCGGCATACGCCCGCAGCTAGTCGACTGGAGGACGAAAAAGCTCGTGAACGATTTCGTTTTAGTGAGGGACGGCGACTCCCTGCACGTCTTAAACGCCATCTCACCTGCGTTTACGTGCTCTCTCGCATTCGCCGGACACGTCGCCGATACACTCCTGGCCTGACGCAGGCGAAAATCCGGGGAAGCTCTCAATGCAGCTTGGCCATATTTCTTGTTGCAAATAATTGTCAACGACGCAGGCTGCGGTAATATATCATACTCGGGAGTATCGCGACGGAGGCTGCTTCGCCTCCCGCACAATCCATTAAAATCGGGGCAATCCCCCAGCGTGAGGTAACAAGCAAAATGCCGGAATTGAGGATTATCCGCACGTACGCCGACAAGCCCGGAAACTCAATAGATAATTATCTTTCTGACGGCGGCTACACCGCGCTTCCCAAGGCGCTCAATATGCCGCCGGACGAGGTGATAGACGAGGTCAAGAAATCCGGTCTCAGGGGCAGGGGCGGCGCGGGCTTTCCGACGGGGATAAAGTGGGGCTTCATTCAGCGCGATTCCAAAAAGCCGATTTACCTCTGCTGTAACGCCGACGAGAGCGAGCCCGGGAGCTTTAAGGACAGGGAGATAATGGAGCAGGGCCCTCACCAGCTCATCGAGGGCATAGCAATCGCCTGCTATGCAATCAACTCGCACAAATCCTACATCTATATAAGGGGTGAAATGCCCTACGGAGCCAAGGTCCTCGATAACGCCATTAAGGAGGCGTACGACAAAGGCTACCTCGGGAAGAACATTCTCGGCTCTGGATTCGATCTCGACGTCGTCGTTTTCAGGGGCGCCGGGGCTTACATTTGCGGCGAGGAAACAGGGCTCCTCGAATCCATCGAGGGAAAGAACGGCGAGCCCAGGCCGAAGCCGCCGTTCCCGGCGCAGATAGGGCTCTTCGGGTGTCCGACGATCATCAATAACGTCGAGACGCTCGCGTTCGTGCCTCACATCATAAACAGGGGGGCCGACTGGTTCGCCGCCATAGGCACTCCGAAAAACTCGGGCACGAAGATATTTGGCCTCTGCGGGCAGGTCAACAAGCCCGGGCTCTACGAGCTCCCGCTCGGAATACCGCTCCGCCAGCTTATAGACGAATACGGCGGAGGCGTCCCCGGCGGAAGAAAAGTTAAGGCAGTCTCGCCGGGCGGCTCTTCAGCGGCGATATTGTCCGCAGAGGAGCTTGACATAACCATGGACTTCGATTCCCTCGCGGCAGTCGGCTCGATGCTCGGAACAGCCGGGGTGACAGTCATGGACGACGAAACCTGCATGGTCAGGGTCGCCCAGAACCTCGCACACTTCTACAGGGACGAATCCTGCGGGCAGTGCGTCCAGTGCAGGGAAGGGACGTGGTGGCTCGAAAAGATGCTGACGACGATAGAAGAGGGGAGGGGAAGGATGGAATATATAGACACGCTCCTCGACGCATGCTCCCAGATGAGGGGCACGACGATATGCGCCCTGGCCGACGGCTGCGCCATGCCTGTCGAGTCCATAGTCAAAAAATTCCGCCGCGAG
>JAGVLR010000114.1 GCA_020054175.1 Candidatus Dadabacteria bacterium | reverse complement strand
GAGCTCGAAGACGGACCGGCAAAACCCGATTCCATAAAGATTATCGAGCGTAAAAAGGGATTTACCACATTCGAGATCGCCTTCCACGAAGGCAGAAACCACCTTGTGAAAAGGTTTTTCGAGGCCTTCGGCCATAGAATCTGGCGTCTTAAGCGAATAGCTGTCGGGCCCGTCGAGCTTTCCGGTCTTCAGCTCGGAAAGTGGAGAAATATGCGGGAGCGCGAGCTCAAGGCGCTCAGGGAAGCGGCCGGCAGGAAGAAATGAGCCGGCTTTTATATTTTATTCATATTATGGTAGCATTCTCTCCCGGAACCGAGAATGTCCACGCCTTAAGCCCGAGCTTATACGACTCACCCATCCGAGAGGAAACCCACGGCACATGCTAATAACATTCGAAGGTATAGAAGGGAGCGGCAAAAGCACGCAGGCCCAGATGCTTAAAGACGCGCTCATTGAGAAGGGTTACAAGGTTTCCCTGACGCGCGAGCCCGGCTGGGGCCGGCTCGGCCACCTCATACGCACGATTATTCTCGAAGACAGAGAGCTTGAGCTCGATCCTCTCGCCGAACTTTTCCTCTTCTGCGCCGACCGCGCACAGCATGTTAAGGACTATATAGAGCCCAGGCTCCGGAACGGCGAGATAGTCATCTGTGACAGGTTCTACGACTCGACGATAGTCTATCAGGGGCACGGAAGAAAGCTCGACATGAGGTTCGTCACGAAGACCGCCAAGTCCTCCGCCGGCGAAACGACGCCGGACATGACCTTCCTCCTCAACCTGCCTGTGAGGGAAGGGCTTTCGAGGCTGAAGGAGAGGGGGGATATAACCAAGATGGATGAGGAGCCGGTCGAGTTTCACGAGCTCATAAGGCAGGGCTACTTGCTCCTTTCCCGCCGCGAGCCGGACAGGTTTTTTAAAATAAACGCCGACCGCGACCCCGCATCCATACACGAAGAAATTAAAGCATCGGTCCTTCTCCGCTTAACCTCCTGACCGCTTTATGATATTTTCTTTTATTCGTTATCTATTCTTCGGATAAGCTCTACTAATGACAATCAGCATATCAGGGCACGAATTCCAGAGAGAGATCCTGCGGCGGGCCGCCGCCGAGGACTTCGTCTCGCACGCCTATCTCTTCTCGGGGCCGGACGGAATCGGGAAGCGGCTCGTCGCGCTAGAATTCGCCGGGATACTCAACTGTAAGTCGGACGGGAAGCTGCCCTCCGGGTGCGGGTGCGGCTCGTGCCGAAAGGTAGAAAAGGGCATACACCCGGACGTCGCCATCGTCGAATTCGCGGGCGTAAAGAATATAAAGGTGGACCAGGTCAGGGAAGAGATAGAGGAAAAGCTCTATCTGAAACCATTCGAGGGGAGGTTCAAGGTTGTCATAGTCGATGAGGCTGAAAAGCTCAACAACAGCGCCCAGAACGCCTTCCTCAAAACCTTGGAAGAGCCGCCGCCCGCATCGATTATAATCCTCGTCACCTCGCGGCCCAGGGTGCTCCTGCCGACAATACGCTCCAGGTGCCAGCCGCTTACCTTCAGCGCGCTGCCCGAACGCTACATCGCCGAAGTGCTCGCGGAAAAGGGCGGGTTATCGCCCGAAGAAGCCGGGCTCTACGCGCGGGTTTCCTCCGGCAGCCTCGGCGCGGCGCTCAAGCTCGACGCCGAAACTATGGAATGGAGAAGAGAACTCCTCTCGGCGCTCGGCGGCATGAGCGCGGGCTCCGCTTCGGACATCATCTCCCTCGCCGAGGAATTATCCGAAAGCGCCTCGGGAGAGCCGGGAAGGCTCGACCTCGCGTTCAGATTCATCTCTCTCTGGCTCAGGGACCTCGCACTCCTTAAAATAGGCTCGGGCGAGATAAGTAACGTCGATATGAAATCCGATCTCATCGCCCTAGCCGAGAGCCTCGACATCCCCTCGCTCATGGAAAGGCAGAGACAACTGGAAAAAACTTGGTATGATATAGTCCGCGCGAACGCCAACGCGAAGCTCTCGCTCGAAAACCTCTTTATAAAACTCGCGCGAAGACCCAGAAGCGGCGCCGGCATTTCTCAAAATCCGGGCGGGTACGCCGCGAACATCGGAGACAGAACCTGAGATGGCCAAAAGCTTTTACGTCACGACGCCGATTTACTATGTGAACGACGTGCCGCACATCGGCCACGCGTATACCACCATCGCGGCCGACGCTCTAGCCCGGTGGCAACGGCTAAAGGGCGAAGAGGTTTTTTTCCTGACCGGGACCGACGAGCACGGCCAGAAGATAGAAAGGACGGCGGAATCGCACGGCGAAAAACCCATAGAGCTGGCAGACCGAGTCGTAACGAGATTCCAGAACCTCACCCCCGCTCTCGACATAACCAATGACGATTTTATAAGGACGACCGAGAAGAGGCACGAGAAGGCCGTCGTCGAGATATTCAAAAGGATAGAGGCCGCGGGCGACATATACCTCGGCGAGTACGAGGGCTGGTACGATGTCCGCAACGAGGCGTTCATCACCGATCTCCAGTATGAAGAGATAATGAGCCTCCCCGAGGACAAGAGGCCTATAATCGAGAAGGTTAAGGAGGAGAGCTATTTCTTCAGGCTCTCGAAGTATGGCGACGCACTGCTCGATTATTACAAAAAACACCCCGAATTCGTGCAGCCGTCCTACCGCATGAACGAGGTCGCGAGGTTTGTGGAAGGCGGCCTCAAGGACCTCAGCATCAGCCGTACAACCTTTAACTGGGGCATACCTGTTCCCGGAAACCCGAGGCACGTCATATACGTCTGGTTCGACGCCCTGACGAATTACCTCACCGCCGCCGGATTCCCGGACGACCTGGTAAGGCTCGCCGGCATATGGCCTGCGGACGTGCACCTCGTCGGAAAAGACATACTCCGCTTCCATGCGGTTTACTGGCCGGCGTTCCTGATGTCGGCAGGGCTCCCGCTCCCGAAGACTGTATTCGCCCACGGGTGGTGGACGGTCGAAGGGGAAAAAATGTCGAAGTCCGTCGG
>JAGVLR010000179.1 GCA_020054175.1 Candidatus Dadabacteria bacterium | reverse complement strand
GGTACGCGCTCAAGGCCCTGAACGTCATGAAGGCGGGAGGGGTGGTCACGCTGCTGACGCTTTGCTGTGTGCTTACGTATTTCTGGAGGAGAGAGAAAAAAGGACCCGAATAGGAGAATGGGAGGTTTAAAATAGACACATGACTTGGATTCCAGAGGTAGCATCTAATCTTGCGAGCAAGGTAGACGGGGTGCTTTTCGTAATAACCGTGTTATCCCTCATCTTCTTCCTGCTCATAACCGCGATTCTGATAATCTTCGCGGTCAAGTACAGGAGAAAGAGAGATAATGAAGAAACGCCTTACATAACCGGCAGCGAGCCGCTTGAAATTATCTGGACCGTCATTCCATCCATACTCCTCATAGCTCTTTTCGTTTACGGCTTCGTCGTATACAAGGAGATGAGAAATCCACCGGCGGATGCCGTGGACATAACGGTCACCGGCAAGCAGTGGCTCTGGACTTTCGATTATTACAACGGCAAAAAGACCCTTAACGAACTTTACGTCGAGCAGAACATACCTGTCAGGATGGTCATGATATCCGACGACGTCCTGCACAGCTTTTTCATTCCCGGGTTCAGGGTAAAGCAGGACGTGCTCCCGGGCAGATACGTTCAGCTCTGGTTCACGCCTACGAAGATAGGCACTTTCGACATATTCTGCGCGGAGTATTGCGGCACGGGCCACTCGGTCATGTTGGGCAAGGTTAACGTGCTCAGCCCCGAGGCCTACGACATTTGGGAGCACGGTCTTCCGGGCGGCCAGGGCCAGGCTGTGGCTTCGCTCCCGCCGGCTGAGCTCGGAGAAAAGATATATAAGGAAAAAGGCTGCAACGCGTGTCACAGCATCGACGGCTCCACTCTCGTAGGGCCGTCGTTTAAAGGTGTCTTCGGACACACGGTGGAGCTTGCAGACGGTTCCAAAGTCGAGGCGGACGAGAATTATATAAGGGAATCCATATTGGAGCCGCAGGCCAAGATAGTCAAGGGTTTTCAGCCTGTGATGCCGTCGTTTAAGGGTATACTAAGTGACGAAGAAGTGACGGCCGTGATTGCCTATATCAAAACACTAAAATAAAAGGGTTTCAGTTCAAGGAGGCGATTTAAAATGGCAAATCATTCGATTGCCCACAATGTATATGTTCCGTTCCTGGAGAAAAAAGGCTTTCTCTCCTGGATCCTCACCACGGACCATAAACGGATAGGGATATTGTATCTGGTGTCGATATCCCTGTTCTTCCTGATAGCCGGGTTCATCGCCCTTCTCATGAGATTCGAGCTCCTTACCCCTGCATCCGACTTCGTCGATCCGCACACTTACAACGTCCTCTTCACGCTACACGGCTCGATAATGGTCTTTTTCTTTATCGTTCCCGGCCTTGCGGCGAGCTTCGGCAACTTTTTGATTCCTCTCATGATAGGCGCGAGGGACGTCGCGTTCCCGAAACTCAACATAGCGAGCTACTGGATTTACCTCCTCGGCACGGCTATTCTCCTTTTCGCGCTTTTGAAACCGGCCGATACGGGATGGACTTTCTACACGCCTTACAGCGCAACCACCAACACCGACGTCGTTCTCCTGACTTTCGGCGTTTTCGTTCTCGGCTTCTCGTCGATTCTCACCGGTCTTAACTTTATCGTCACGACTCACAAGATGAGGGCGCCCGGGATGACGTGGCACAGGCTTCCTCTTTTTATCTGGGCATCCTATGCAACTGCCGTGCTGCAGCTCCTCGCAACCCCGGTTGTCGGTATAACCCTTCTCCTTCTCATCACCGAAAGGACTCTCGGCGTCGGATTCTTCGACCCGGCAAAGGGCGGCGACCCGATACTCTTTCAGAACTTCTTCTGGTTCTATTCCCATCCCGCTGTTTACATTATGATCATCCCGGCGATGGGCGTTATTTCGGAAATAATCCCGGTCTTTTCAAGAAAGCCCATATTCGGATATAAGGCCATAGCCTATTCGAGTCTCGGGATCGCGTTCATAAGCTTCCTCGTATGGGCGCACCACATGTTTACGAGCGGTATCTCTGAGACGGCGGCGATGATCTTCTCATTCCTGACGTTCCTCGTAGCCATACCGACCGCAATAAAGGTATTCAACTGGACCGCGACGCTCTACAGGGGCTCGATTCAACTTCACTCCGCCATGCTGTACGCGCTCGGCTTCATATTCCTATTTACTATAGGCGGTCTCACCGGCGTTTTTCTAGGTGCGCTCGCAGCCGACATTCACCTTCACGATACATACTTCGTAGTAGCGCACATGCATTACGTTATGATAGGCGGCACGGTCATGGGTTTCTTCGGGGCGCTTCACTTCTGGTACCCGAAGTGGTTCGGAAAGATGTTCAATGAAACCGTTGCGAAGATCGCGTGGTTCTTCGTCTTCGTCGGATTTAACGTAACGTTCTTCCCGCAGTTCTTCCTCGGGATTCAGGGTATGCCGAGACGTTATGCATCCTACCCGGCCGAGTTCGAATCGCTCATGGCGCTCTCGACATACGGCTCGTGGATACTCGCGTTCGGAATACTCATCATGGCCGTCAACCTCATATCCGGGCTGATAAGCGGCGAAAAGGCGCCCGAGAATCCGTACAACTCGCTTTCTCTCGAATGGCAGATGCCGTCGCCTCCGCCGCACGAGAATTTCGAAGAGATACCGCAGGTAACCGACTGGACTTACGGTTATGGAAAAAAGAAGGAGCTGGAGGTTTAACTGAGAAATGGCAGAAGCTGGCGCAGATCAATCACACGGTCATCACATGGATCCGGCGACGGAGTACAGCTCCTCGAAGCTGGGCATGTGGCTCTTCCTCGGAACTGAAATACTGCTCTTCGGAGGGCTGTTCGCGGCCTACGCGATATTCCACGCGAGGTACCCCGAAATGTTCTTCGAGCAGCACCTGGAGCTGAATAGAACCATGGGCGCTATCAACACCTGCGTCCTTATCTTCAGCAGCTTGACGATGGCTATGGGTGTGTCCGCTATCAAGTGGGGGAAGCAGAAGACTGCTGCCACATTCATACTGATAACTATCGTATGCGGAATAATCTTCGGTGTCGTGAAGTATTTCGAGTACAGCGCAAAATTCGAGCACCATATATACCCGGACACGAGCATATTCTTCTCGCTTTACTTCCTCATGACCGGGCTTCACATGATTCACGTGTTCATAGGGCTCGCATTGCTGGCTGTTATATTCGTGCTCACGCTCAAGGGCAAGTTCAACGCCAAGTACAACACGCCTATTGAGCTCGGCGGTCTTTACTGGCACCTTGTCGACCTTATATGGATTTATCTGTTCCCGTTACTTTATCTGGTAGGATAATCGGAGGATAAAACATGGCATCGCATTCGCACTCTGACAAACACGAGCATATAACGACCTACAAGACATACTTCATAGTCTGGGCGGTCCTTATGGTGCTGACGGTCATTACGGTTTACGTGTCGTACGTCGATTTCGGAGCCCTGAACGTCGTGATAGCAATGGGGGTCGCTTCTATCAAGGCAGCGGCCGTGGCCCTTTTCTTCATGCACCTTAAGTTCGAGGATTCGATAACCTGGGTATTCGCCCTGTTTCCTCTCGGCCTTCTGTTTTTGCTTATCACGATGACGTTCGTGGATACGTTTACCAGGGTTGTAATTCCCTGACGAAATAGATTTATGATTGGTAAAATTACTCTTTTCCTCCTTTTCCTGCTTTTAATATGGGGCAACCTGGTTTCCGGCGTCGGGGCAGGGCTTGGATGTCCGGACTGGCCCCTCTGCCACGGGAGCGTAGTGCCTCCGTACAGATGGGATATCTACATGGAGTTCACGCACAGGATCATCGGGGGTGTAACATCCATCTTTCTGGTGTATCTCTCGTACAGGAGATTCAGGAGCTACAAGGGCTGGACGAAGCTGATTCCGGTCCTGATAGTATTCCTGCTGGCCTTTCAGATAGTCCTTGGCGGTATAGTAGTCCTTCTGGAGATCCCGGTCGACATAACGACGTTTCACTTCGCGAACGCGATTATAATCTTCTCGCTCACGCTCTATATAGTATTCTTCGACGGCGTAAGCGTGAAGCCCATATTCAATCTCGGAGGATATAACGGCGTATTCTTCTTTCTTGCCATCCTGATTTTTTTTCAGGCCGTGCTGGGAGCCTACGTGAGGCATTCGGATTCGGGCCTTGCCTGTCCGGATTTTCCCAAGTGTCTCGGGTACTGGATACCTCCCGCGCTTTCCGGAATGGTATTTAATCATTACGTACACAGGCTGGCCGCATATGCCATAACGCTGATCGTGCTCGGCTTTTTCATCTCGAGCTGGCTTGTCGAGGGCTTCAGGCGCTACCGCGCGGCGTTCGGCATTACGCTCGGGCTTATAATCATCCAGATCATTCTCGGCGTTGGAATCGTATATACGAAACTTCATTTTTCCATGGCGGCGCTTCATTTGTCCGTCGCACTGCTTATACTATCGTTATTGCTGTATACATGGTTCCTGGGTATGAAAAGGATTCAATCCGGTTCTGCCGGCGGGTAGGGAGCTGAACATGAGCACGATCGAACACATAGACAGGGGGCCTTCGAGTATAGTAGTATCGACGGTTCTCCTCACGAAGCCAGGCATAATTCTGAGCGTGGCGTTTACGGGATTTGCCGGAATGGTGCTGGCGTCGAGGGGCTTTCCTTCCTTTTCTCTCACGGCCGAAGCGCTGCTGTCGCTGCTCCTGAGCGCGGGCGGGGCGGCGATACTCAACAACGTTCTCGACAGACGCATAGACATTCTCATGAGCAGGCTCAATAAACGCGTGGATGCCCTCGCCGTGATAGGGGAAAAAGCGGCAGTGGCGATTGCCTTCGTTTTCATAGCCGTTTCACTTTTCGTTTCGTTCTATTACCTTAACGTCGTAAACGCAGTTCTCACCATAGCGGCGATACTCAGCTATGCGCTCCTCTATACTCTTTATCTGAAACGGAGCTCCCCTTACGGGACGATACTCGGAGGGCTTCCGGGTGCGTTGCCTGTGCTTATCGGATACGCTGCCGTAAATCCAGCCCTTGGTGCCGACGCCGTCATACTGTTCATGTTCATGATGCTGTGGCAGCCGCCGCATTTTTGGGCGCTCGCCCAGAAATACAAGATCGACTATAAAAAGGCGGGTATTCCTGTGATGCCGGTCGCCATGGGGACGAAATATACCAACGTTATGATCCTCCTTTATTCCGTCTCCCTTTTCCCGTTAACGCTTTCGCTCTGGTTTCTTGGATACTGCTCCATTTATTACGCTATCTTCGCCATTATATCGGGCCTCTATTTCGAATACGTGATAATCAAAAGCGCGCTTAACAATACCGGTTACGGGAAGGCCTTCGGGGCTTCCATCCTTTACATGCT
>JAGVLR010000099.1 GCA_020054175.1 Candidatus Dadabacteria bacterium | reverse complement strand
GCTTCCCGGGATAGAAGACAAGATGCCGTCCGACCTCAGCGGCGGTATGAAGAAGAGGGTGGGGCTCGCCCGCGCCATGGCGATGAATCCGAAAATCCTTCTATACGACGAGCCTACAACCGGCCTCGACCCGCCCAACATAAGCAGGATCAACCAGCTTATAAGGAGCATGCAGAAGCAGTTCGGCATAACGGCTGTGATAATCACACACGACGTGCAGAGCGCGTTCGAGATATCGGACAGGCTCGCCTTCCTCTACAGGGGGAAGATTATTTTCACCGGCACCGTCGAAGAAGCGAAGAATACGGACATCGAAATTCTGAGCGACTTCATAAACGGCCGCATGGACAGCGCCGACGATTAGTCCGCCGCGTGCTCAGTCCGGGTAAAAGTGCGGGAATGGGAACACCATTCCTCGCTCACGGGCGCTCGCCGTCGAGGCCGTCGACAGCCGCTATTTTCCAGCCGCCAAGGGCAGAGTAAGTCAGCGTTACGTTTATCCGCTCCGGCTCGCCGCCGCTTCCTATAAGCTCTCTCACCTGGCCATTGTCCGTGACAGTTACATTCACCCATACGCTGACGAATGCTAACGGATAACTGTGCTCGTCCTCGGTTATGAAGGCGTCGAGGTCCGAATACGTGGCTTCGATGCTGTCATATTTTTCGAGCGCCTTGCCGATTATATTCTTCACGACGGGGTAGCTCACTCCGGAGCCGTCATTGTATTGGAGGGAAAAGCCTTCCATGACTCCGTCGAGATCCTTCGCCCGCGCCGCTTCAGCCATTTTGTCGAAGAGGGCCTCTATATCGCTCGCGTCGTCGCCCGGGCGGAACAGCATATATCCGAGGGCTATGGCGAGGACTATAAGGGGGAACAAATATTTTCTCATGACGGAAGTTTACTGCGGGCGCGCCGCCCTTTCATCCTCGTATGATTTTACAGTCACGCCGCTGCCGTCAATCGTTACGGTTACAGCACCGTCTTCAGCGATGTTATAAGCCTTGACGGATTCGGGCGCGGTGAAGCTTTCGTCCTCAGCTATAAAGACGCGCGGCCTTACGTGCTCGATGAGGTCAGCATCGGAATTTCCCTGTATAAAGAGCACGGCGCTTTCGAGCGCGGCGCCGTATTTATTCACGAGGGACTCAGCATCTTTTCCGGCAACTGATTCCGCGAGTAAAAAGCCTGTTTCACCCAGCCCGAGCTTGAGCGCCATGGGGCGCGGGCCAGCCGAGTCTTCCACAACCTCCCAGCCTTCAGGGCGCATCACGTGTATGCCGTAGCCCCCGGGCACGTCGATCTCCCGGATCTCCCTCAGGTTCTGCCATTCAGCGCCGTTTTCTTTGATAGCCTCCCATAGCGCGCCGTCGAGCCTGTCGCCGTCCGTTACAACTTTCTTCACGCCGAAGTTCTCGACTATATACGCACCGCCGGCGAGAACGTCTTTCCCGGGCGAGGTCAGCACGAGGCAGTCTATTGTGCTGATGCCTTTACCGTGAAGAAAGCCGCTCACTATCGCCCTGTCGACGAACCCGCTCCCGGCCGGTCTTGCCGGGCCGCCGCTCACGAGGACGTTCCTTCCGCCGGGAAGCTCGAAAAGGACGGTGCTTCTGTACTCTCCGGTGTCGAGGAAGGTCGCCGTCACACCGCCGCCGAAGTGCCTCGACATGGCCGGCCAGGCCGCGCTGATTATGAACAGGATCGCTAACACCGGCAGGGCGTACTTCGCCTTCACGTGCCTTGTCGCGAGTAGGACCGCTACGCCCAGCGCGGTGTAGAGCGTGAGACTCACAGCCCCCAGCGGCGGCACCGATACGGACGAGTAGGGGACTTCGAGGAGAAGCCCTATGCCGAAAATCATCATCTCCGTAAACAGCATGTTTATCCAGATAAAGAGAGACGCGGCGTAAGGCGAGATGAGAAACACCACGAATGAAACGAGCCCGAGGGGAACTATGAGCAGCTCGACCAGAGGCACGAATATGAGGTTCGCCGGTATGGACACGACAGGCAGGACGCCGAACGAATTAAGTATCAGCGGGAGCGTCGCGAACGTGGCCGCGCAGGTGGTTTTCACGGCAGTCAGGACGAGGTCCCGAGTCGTTCCAATCCTTAATGGGTAAAACCGGTTTACAAGGAGTATGCCCAGGACCGCAAGAAAAGAGAGCTGAAAGGAGAGCTCGAAAAAGGCTTCGGGCCGCATGAGGAGAATGACGAACGCCGCGACTCCGAGAGTGTTTATCTTGTTCTCGTTCTTCCCCGCCATTATTGCAATGAGAAATATCGAGATCATGATGAACGCCCTTATTGTCGGCGTCGAGAATCCCGCGAGGGCCATGTAGAAAAAGAGCGGGAGTATAGTGAGCGCAGCCGCGATCTTGGAAACGCTCCACCTCAGCATCATGTACTCCGATCTTTTGAGGAGCCACTTGAATAGGAAATAGAAAACGACTGCGACGGCCGCAACGTGAAGCCCAGATATCGAAAGCACGTGAGCCACGCCCGACTTCGAAAACTCTGTCCTGAGATCGTTCGGTATGCCCCCGTCTTCCCCTATGGTGATCGCGTTCAGAACTTCATTAGCCGGCTGACGGAAACCTGACCTTACGAAATTTCCGAACCTGTGCCTGAGCTTGTCGAGGCCGTGGAGCACCGGGCCGTATCCCTCTCCCCTTCCGAAGGAGATTATGCGCTCTCCGCCTTCGACGTACCCTGTGGTATGAATGCCCTGCCTTCCGAAAAAGGCCTCCATGTCGAACGCGCCAAGGTTTCTAAAGTTTTCTATGGGTTTTAATTTGACCCCTATAACGCGAACGCTGCCGCCGTACGAAAGGCCGGGCACGAGCGTGTCGGTGTATATTGCGGTCCGTCCCGTCACGGGCCTCACTTTGCCATCTTCTATGACGTACTCCGCATCGAGGAACATGCGCGAGCCGCGCTCCCTCTTCTCGGGCGAGGAATAGAGCGAGCCGCCGATGTCGACGCTTCTTCCCGCGTAGGATTCCAGCGTGTCGCCCATGTGATATGGGTCCGGCGAGATAAGGAGAAGGCCGACGGGCACGAGAAGGAGGAACCTGAGCGCGGGAATGAAAAGGGCCGCCGCTCCGGCGAGCGGTGCGAGCAGCGCGATCCAGAGCCACGGATTCTGCAGATACCCGCAAAGGATAATCCCTGCGGTGAGGCCGGCCAGAGGCGGGATCATCGGGAATCTGGACGAGAATTCACGGAGAGCGTTTTTGACAGGGCGTATCATGAGCGCGGCCGGGGTGAAGGTAATCAATTATAAGACGAAGAGGGGCCGATACTCAAATGCTGTTCGGAAAAAAAGCGGGACGCGTCTAAAGGTGAAATAATTGCAGAGCGGGGCTTGGCGTCAGGACGCGGATTCTATAAGCGCCACGGCGTAGGATGCGATGCCCTCGCCGCGCCCTGTGAATCCCATGCCGTCTGTCGTCGTAGCCTTTATGCTGATAACGTCTTCCGGAAGGCCGGACGCCTTCGCGAGTGAGCTCTTTATTTCGGCCACGTGGGGCGCTATCCTCGGCTTTTCGCAAACTATGACGCTGTCTATGTTTACGACCCTGTAATCCCTCGAGTCGAGGAGTGAAAGTATTTCTTTTAAAAACGCGAGGCTCGAAGCGCCCTTCCACTTGGGGTCCTTATCAGGAAAGTGGGCGCCTATGTCTCCCTCGCCCGCCGCGCCCAGGAGGGCGTCGCATATGGCGTGCGTCAAAACGTCGGCGTCGGAGTGCCCCTTGAGCCCGAATTCGAATGGAATCTCTACACCACCGAGAACGAGCCTGCTCTCGTCCGAAAATTTGTGCGCGTCAAAACCGAATCCTATCCTGTGCATCGTGGCGTCTCTCACTCCCCTCGTTTGTTTGCCTGAGCCTTCGCTCCGGCTCCTAGCCTGCTCAGTATAAGCTCCCCGAGAACGAGGTCCTCCCTTGTCGTTATCTTTATGTTGTATGGCGAGCCCGCGACGAGCTTCACGCTTCCCCCGATTCTCTCCACGAGAAGAGCCTCGTCCGTGGCGACGAAGCCGTCGGCCCGGGCCCTGTCGAAGGCCTCTTTGAGAAGTCCGTGCTTAAACGCCTGCGGGGTCTGGGCGAGCCAGAGTGCATCCCTCGGAATCGTCGTCTCGACGAGTCCAGTGGAATCCGCCCTTTTGACGGTGTCTCCCGCGGTCAGGGCGGCGAGAGCGGCACCATGCCGGAATGCCTCACGTATAACCTCTTCTATCAGCGAAGGCTCGGCGAAAGGGCGCACGCCGTCGTGTATCACCACAATGTCGGGCAAGCCGGAAAGGGCATTGAAACCGTTTTCGACCGAGTGCTGCCTTTCGGGGCCGCCCGGGACGACGCGGCTAACCTTCGAGCCCGCTATCCCGGCTATCTCCTTTTCGGCTTGCGCGACCCAGTCTTTCGGCGCGACGAGCACGATTTCCCCGATGATGTCCAGGCTGGAAAAAGTCTCTACGGAATGGGCGAGAAGCGGTTTTCCGCCGAGCGCCGCGAACTGCTTCGGCGCGGCATCTCCGAACCTCACCCCCCTTCCTCCGGCGGTTATTATCGCCGAGGCGGTCATATCAGCCACGCGAGTCCGACACCATGGGCTTTCCGTCCTCGTCCTTCACCCTGGAGAATATCATCCTTCCCGTAGGGGTCTGGAGCACGCTCGTGACGGAGACCGCTATCTCGTCCCCGAGACGTTTTCTCGCGTCGTCGACAACGACCATCGTTCCGTCTTCGAGGTAGCCGACGCCCTGGTTCTCTTCCTTTCCTTCCTTGACCACGTGGATATACATCGTCTCCCCCGGAAGCACGACGGGCTTGAGGGCGTTTGAAAGCTGGTTAAGGTTAAGAACCTTTACGTTCTGAAGGCCGGCTACTTTGTTGAGGTTGAAGTCGTTGGTGATGATTATTCCCCGAAGCCTCTTGGCGAGCTCGACGAGCTTGAGGTCGGCCTCCTTGATGTTCGGGAAGTCATGGTTCGTTATCTTTATCGAAACGTTCGGAATATCCTTCTGCATCCTCTTCAGCACGTCGAGTCCGCGCCTTCCCCTGACGCGCTTGATGGGCTCGGAGGAATCGGCGATATGCTGGAGCTCTTTGATAATGAACTTGGGGATTATCATCTGGCCCGTAATGAACCCGGCCTCGGCGACGTCGGCTATCCTGCCGTCGATGATGACGCTCGTATCGAGAATCTTCGCCTCCACGGCCGCCCTCTGCTGCTGTTGGGGGCGTCTGGATGGCAAGGACTGCTGCTGGATCCCCTCGATCTCCTTTCCCTTCTTGTAGCCTACCGTTATGGCGATGTGAAACAGGGTCAATAAAATGACGGCGGACGCGAAAGATACTATTCCCGAGGGGAGAGTAAGACGCGCAAGAATGCTGTTTACCGCGAGAAAAGCGAACGAGGCGGCGACCATTCCGACGGCCGCGCCGAGGAGCGATTTCGTGCTATATGTTTTGATGAACGGCTCGAGCGCCCACGAGATTAATACCGTTACCGCGCCCAGGGCTACGCCCGCCGCCGCGGCTATTATTAAATCCTGCTCAGGGTAGGCTATGAAAAAGCCAATTACGGCCCCGAGTATAAAAAACAGAGTTTTAAGTTTCATTTATCCCTCACCGCAACCTCTCCCCCTTGCCGGAACAGACAATTTCAAGTTTAAGTAACCGTTTGAGATTCACAAGGCAGCCGCGCTTCCACTGCGGCCTCGAATGCGGGATTCCGGTTCGCCTCTTAGAATCCGGGTAGTGACCGGTTACGTGGACCGTGAACCTGCAAGGGCGGGAGATCGTTATAGTATTTTTATGTAGTAATCAGGACTGTCCGTCGTTTACGGCGTCGATTACCTTAACGATTTCATCAACTACCCTGAAATACTTGCTGTTTCCGGTACCGGGGGGCTTCGCCCTGCCGTCTATGCCGACGTCGGCGAGTATATCCCCTGTAACTTCAT